>JANMBW010000183.1:0-6218 GCA_031360565.1 Polaromonas sp. | reverse complement strand
CAATCGAAGCCGGCTTCGGACAGATTTTCGGCAAGCTGAGTGTAGGTATGGTAGGAGCAGATGGCTTCATAGCCCATCGGGCGACACAGCACCACGCCAATCCCGCGCGAGGGTTCTCGAGCCGCGTGAAACCACCCAAAGCACCCGTTGCCGGTGGCGTTGAAAACCACAGGCGCTGCGCTGCGGTCTGAAGGTGTGACGCTCGAGTCGATCACGCGACCTGCTCCAGAATTGACTGTCGGGGTATGCCATCGAGGACGCGAATACGTGCCGTTTTATTGCAGTTCAAGGCACTGGCAGACCCCATCAAAGTGTGTGCGGTGGTCCGGTGCAGCAAGATACAAGTCTGACTGCCAGGTGCCAGATTGAAATAGTCGTCGTCGGCCTGAAAACCGGGGGTGTCGATGTGGACACCTTGCGCCAAACGCGTGGTGCCCACTGTCAGCAGCGCTGTTTGTGCGCCCATCATGGTGGCCTCAGCGGTCAGACCGATGTCGTTTTCCTGATGATCGCGCAAGCCGCCCGGAAAATAAAAGGCCTCTGCAATTTTTTGTCCTTCAACGTTCTTGAGTGTGGCTATCACCGCATCACACACCTTGGGCCCAAATCGATAGGCATGGCTCAGGTCCATAAAAAAATCGAACAGTTCCAAACACGCTGCACTTTGCTTGCCGTGGGCCGGCACAGTCAATCCCTTGGTCGCGCTGGCAATCTCCACTTCGCCGTCGCGCCATAGGCTTACCGTGAGTTCAACTGATGCATCAACCGATCGCTCGTTGAGAACATGGACGTGCAAGCCGTTAAGGCCCTCGTCGCTCAGGAGGACCGTCTGCGGTTGCAGGACCCGCTTCAGATAGTGGTAGCAGGCTTTCGGCTCTCCAAGGTCGTCGGTCAACCCCCAGCCTGCACCCGCCCAGAGATCACGCCAATGCAGAACGATTCCGCCTTTGCACGGTGACCCAGGACGGCGCCACTCGGTGAAGCACGCTGCCATCGCTTCGCCGGTCGCTGCACGGCCTAAATGTAGATAGCGGTGGTGGTCCGAATACCGAAGCTGCAAGGGATCCAGTTGAAACACCGAGCCCAGATAGTGGTCGCGCACGTCGTCAAAATCCCAGCCGGCGTTGAGGTCGCGCGGGGTTCGGGATTTCCAGGCCGGATGATGGACCCTAGTCGCCATCCCGCCCGGCATCCGGGCCAGGGTGGAGTCGGCTGGAATATTTGAAAACGCCAAGCATTCTGCGGAAAATTTCACTTCGCTGCGCCTGGCGTCTTCCAGCGGGCGCAAATAGGCACCGACTCCGTAATATGACGTCGTCCCACGATTTGCTTGATGAGGGAAAGAGCCACCGTGGGAGCTCGAGGGCCAGTAAGGCGTGTCTGGCGCAAGGTCAGCACAGAGTTTGGCCAGCATGCCATTGAAGAAGGTGGATAGCCAAAGGTCACGGCCAGAGCCCCACATGGCAGCTTGCTGCGCGACCTCGCTGTTTCCACACAGCAAGGCCAGGCACGCCCTGGTTTGCATGCGCTGGAGCTGCTGGGTTACTTCGACCTGAACCGAGGCGATGAAAGCCGCCTCATCGATGGGGTAGTCCATGTTGGCAAACATGAAGTCCTGCCAGACCAGCATGCCCTGTTCGTCACAGGCGTCGAAAAAGTGATCTTCCTCATAAACCATCGTGCCCGCCACGCGTAACATGTTCATTCCAGCCGAGCAAGCCTTTGCAATCGCTGCCCGGCAATCTGCTGGCGTTGAACGCAGGGTCACAGGGTCCAGCGGAGTCCAGCAAGCGCCTCGACAGAAAACCGGAACGCCGTTGACACAGATTGAAAATTCACCGTCATTGGCGTTCAGCGTGATCGTTCTAAATCCCACGCGGCCCATGTCGATAAGGATGACATCTGCTCGGCCAGCGATGCGGATTTCCAGACCAGCGTCGTACAGGCAGGGCTTGCCGTGTGTGTGTGGCCACCAGAGCACTACGTCACTCAGTCGAAGTTCGCCGGTGCAAACCGTGGTCTGATTGGCGCTGGGCGTGCAAGTGAGTGCTTCACAGTGCACCTGCTTGCCTCGCGTGATGGTGAGCCGTGCAGATTCAATCACCTGACCTGAATTGGCCTGTAGCTGCAAATGACACATGACCACGCCAGAGTTGCCGTCTACCCGCGCACTGATGCGGCGGTTCTTGATGTCGATGCTTCCACGTGTCTCCAGCCAGATATCTTTCCATGGGCCCACCACAGCAGCGGGCGGCGACCAACCCGGCGTGCGACCCAGCAGGGTGGTGCGAAACCAGCGCAGTTGCTGGTGTTCCACCATAGGCGCCCGCCAGCGGGGTCTGGCCCGTCGCACAACCAATTCGGCATCCAGCGACCGACAGCAAATCAATAGCTCGTTACCCGTACGATGAAGCGAGTGATCGACCTCGCATTCGTGGGCCACAAACATGTTGTCGCTGGTCAGCAATTCCACACCATTCAGCCAAACCTGAGCCAGGGTGGCGAGGCCGTCAAATCCCAGAACCAGTCTCTGTCCTGGTCGGCAGGCGGGGGAGTCAAACTTCAACTGATACCACCAGTCCTGTGCGTCAAAGCGTCGGGCAGCGTCGTTTATCGACCACTGCTTCAGGTCTCGCAATGCCGCGGCCGCCGGCATCAGGCGGGCCAAGGGCACCCAGGGCAAGGCATCCGAAGAAATTGACTGGCCCTCGCCGGGCAAAGTGGCACACATGGACCATTGCCCAGCCAAGGGATCCCGCTTGCGGCCATCGGTTATTGGCTGATAGCTGTCCATGAACAGCCTCAATGAGGAGTCAACTCGCTTAAGGCCGAACGTATGGATTGAATGCTGTTGAAGACATTGCGTTTGAGCATATGGTCCGGAAACTCCACATCGAAAGCGCCCTCAAGAGCCAGCATCACATTCACGCTGGCATGCGAGGTCATTCCCGATTGATACAGGTCAGCCTCAGGGTCAAGCAGGCCAACGTCTTGATTCAGGCGAGCATGGTTGCGTAGAACTGTGCGGATTTCGGTGTCAACAGGTTCAGAAATGTTCATGGAAGGGGTCCTGGGCGTCGATCGAATCAGATGATTTCAAAAAGGCTGTGACCATCGCACCCGCGTAATCACCTTCGTGGCTCAGGCTCACGCGGATTTTGGAAACACCCATGTTTTTAGCCAGGCGTGCAACCTTGTCATGCAGGGCCACTTCGCATGCGCCTGTTTGTAACTTTTTAATTTCAATGTCACGCCAGCCTATGCCGAAATGGCTGAGCTGGAGTGCCTTGATGGTGGCTTCTTTGGCAGCAAACCGCGCTGCCAGCCTTTGTGCGTGCAAGCCTTCTCCCAGAAAGGCGTAATGCAGTTCATCGGCAGTAAAAATGCGTTGCGAAAAACGGTCACCGAATTGTTTGAGAGACGCTTCAATGTGGCTGATCCGTACCAAGTCGAAGCCCACGCGCAAATCCCATGAAGCCCGATCACGGTCAAATTCACCAAAAATAGGGACTGACGACATTGCTTACATCTTAGAGTTGACTAACTAGGCTGAATAGCGCGTTTCCTCCTCATTAGTCCGATGTAGCTAATGGTCTTCAAAGTGATTTTTTTTGGTCAGCGCGAGATTTACTATTTGTAGTATTGGGGCTCGACTCAGGTCCCTGTCCAGGAGCCATCGGGTATGAATCCTCAAGTCATGCGGATCGACCAAAGTTTCACTTTTCTGACCCATGCCATGCGGCGCATCGCGACGGAAATCGCTGCACCGCTTGCGTCAGATATTGACACCAAGGCGCGATTTCCATTGGAAACCGTCGAAGCCTTGCGCGACGCCGGCCTTTTGTCAGCGGGCGTACCCCGAAGTTTGGGTGGCGCTGGCTGCTCCATGATGGAGCTGGCCCAGCTGTGTTCCACACTGTCGCAAGCCTGTGGCTCCAGCGGCATGGTGCTGGCCATGCATTACATCCAATTGGGGTGCCTGGCACGACATAGTCTGGCGAGTGAGTTTTTTCAAGAGTATCTGACGGACCTGGTTCAACATCAGTACTTGTTGGCGTCCATGACCTCAGAGGTGGGCACCTATGGCGATACCCGATCGAGCATCTGCGCGGTAGAAAGTCTGAATGGCAATTTTGTTCTGAACAAGGACGCTACGACGGGTTCGTATTGCGCGTACGCCGACGCTATTTTGGTGACGTGTCGCCGGCATAAAGACGCCGCTGCCAGTGACCAGGTGCTGGTGCTGGTCAAAAGCGAAGACTGCAAACTCGTGCAAAGCTCCAGTTGGGACACTCTGGGTATGCGCGGAACCTGCAGTCCGGGTTACCGCCTCGAGTCGTCGGGCTCTGATCAGCAGATTGTTCCGGGTTCCTACGCCGACAGTTCCGCACAGACCATGGTTCCGTTTTCTCATATTCTTTGGGCATCGCTGTGGTGGGGCATTGCTTCCGACGCGGTCGGAAAAGCTGCAAATTTTGTGCGGGGTCAGGCCCGGCAAAGTCCCGGTACGGTTCCACCTACTGCTGCCCGCCTGGCCGAGGTGTCGATGCAGCTGCAATCCATGAAACACAGCTGGCAGTCGGCAGCGCATGCGTTTGACACGCTCCCTCCGGGCGCCCCGGGGATGGAGGAATTGCTGAGCATGGCGTGGGCCTTGCGCCTGAATAATCTGAAGGTTTCGTCCTCCGACGTTGCGCCCATCATCGTGCATCGCGCTTTGCAAATTGTTGGCATTCTGGGCTACAAAAACGACAGCCCCTTCAGTCTGGGCCGCCAGTACCGCGATGTGCTCTCGGCTTCGCTGATGATTTCCAATGATCGGATTGCTGCCAAGAGCGCCTCGATGCTGCTGGTTTTCAAGGATGAACTTTGACAATCTCCTACGACATTGAAACTTTCCATGCGGCTCTGGTGGCGCATGGATTAATCATCCCTAGCGGCGTTCAGGGCGTGCATGGCAGAGGCCCGGTATTTGAAAAAAACTTGCGAAGCTTTGACGCGCTCGTTGGCCGTATCAGTGAAGCTGATGGCGCGCAGGAGTTGATGTTTCCGCCTGTCCTTGCCCGTGCCTTGATCGAGAAGGTGGGTTACATGGACAACTTTCCGCAGCTGGCAGCGTCGGTGCACGCCTTTGTGGGTAACGATGCTCAGGCACGCGAATTGTCATCGCGTATCCACGCTGGCAAGCCATGGGACGACCTGTTCGGCGTGACCGATGTCATGCTTGCACCCGCGGCCTGTTACCCCGCTTACCCCTGTTTTAGCGGATTATTGCCAGACGGCGGACGTTTGGTCACCGTACTGGGTTGGGTGTACCGCCATGAGCCGTCTGATGAGCCAACCCGGCAGCAGGCCTTTCGTATCCGGGAGTTTATTCGCGTCGGCAAGCCCGATGTAGTGCTGGCATGGCGCGATGCGTGGCTCGCACGCGGGATGGCCTTACTGGAAAGTCTCGGTCTGTCCGTGCAAAGCGACGCTGCCTCTGACCCCTTTTTTGGACGGGTCGGGAAGATGATGGCTGCCAATCAACTGGAGCAGCGGCTGAAGTTTGAAATACTGGTGCCTGTCATATCACTTCAAAAGCCAACAGCAATTTGCTCCTTCAATTGGCATCAGGACTACTTCAGCTCAAAGTTTGGCATTCGAAATGCTGACGCATCCATCGCACACACCGCTTGCCTGGGGTTTGGCCTGGAACGCGTGACCCTAGCCTTGATCAAGACTCATGGCTTCGACCCTGAAAGCTGGCCAGAGGCCGTTCGGTCAAAACTGTGGCCATGAGCCGCATCGAGGCTTTGCCAAACGTGGATGGGGCCAGCTATCAACGCCATGGCCTGCATTCTGAATCTGCTGTCTGGCTAGAGAAAAATTGCTATGTCGATGTATGGATTGAACTGCTTCACACCCTGGCGCTGGAGCCCATGGCGATGCTCCCGTTTACCCTCGCGGTAGATTTTGAGGGGGATCAGTGGACTTTTTTCAAGCCATCACTTGAAGAGCTACGTATGCTTTATGGCATTGACGTCCAGGAACTGACCATATGGCGCCCCTTGATTGAGCATGCCGAGGAGCATTTGGCGGCCGGCAAACTCATCAGTACCGAGGCCGATGCATTCTGGTTGCCCGACACGGCTGGCACAGACTACCGTGTCAAACACTCGAAAACCACCGTTGTGCTGAACGCGCTGGACCGGTCTGCGAGACGGCTGGGATATTTT
>JANMBW010000168.1:0-2428 GCA_031360565.1 Polaromonas sp. | reverse complement strand
CGAACGCCAGAGGCCCTGGCCATCGCTGCGTTGCAGGAGCGCGTGCAGGCGCTGCAAGCTGCGGCCAGCGAGTTGCAGCAGCAAATGCTGGCATCGTCCGAGCTGATCAAGACACTGGCTGAACAGAACGCCCAACTGGTCCAGCGTATCGAAACCCAGCGCGTGCGCCTGGTGCTACTGGCTGCCCTGTGCGTACTCGGCGTGCTGGCTGTGACACCGCTGATCTGGTTGCGCTGAGCTCTGCAGTTTTGAAGGCTGCAGGGGACGGGAAAGCTCTCATGCCATTGGCGAGCGCGGGTGCTAGACTTTTTGGGGTGATAGACGGTTCGGCAAAATCTGCCGTCACCACACCCATTCAATCACTGGAGACCAACGCATGAAATCTATTGCAAGCGTGATGCTGGCATGGCTGCTAGCCGCTGTGGCCGGTTGCGCCAACACATCCGGCGTGTCAAACGATATGTCAGACATGTCGGGCAGGACCGCCCCGACGAAGACCGTCATGGAAGAATTCATGGTGCCGTCTGGTGATCCGGGTATTGATCTGTATGTTCGCAACAAGCGGCCAGCCGGCGTCACCCGTTTTTCAGAACAAAAGATTCTGCTGTATGTGCACGGCTCCACCTACCCGGCAGAAACAGCATTTGACTTGGCCCTCGACGGCCTGTCGTGGATGGACTACATCGCCCAACGCGGCTACGACGTTTATCTGGTCGATCTTCGCGGGTATGGCCGCTCGACCCGGCCGCCCGAAATGTCGCGGCCCGCTGCCGACAACCCACCCATCGTGCGCACCACCACGGCAGTCAAGGACGTGGGCGCTGCGGTTGACTTTATTTTGAAGCGGCGCGGCGTCAACAAAATCAACCTGCTTGGCTGGTCGTGGGGCACCAGCACCATGGGCTGGTACACCGCTCAAAACAACGCGAAGGTCAACAAGCTGGTGCTGTATGCCCCGCAATGGATTCGCAACAGTGGCCCGGCGCTCACGGACTCCGGCGCGCCGCTGGGCGCTTACCGCAGCGTGTCCATGGAGTCCGCCAAGGAGCGTTGGCTGACAGGTGTGCCAGAAGTCAAAAAGGCCACGCTGATTCCGCCGGGCTGGTTTGAGGCCTGGGCTGCGGCTACATTGGCTACGGACCCGGTGGGCTCGAAGATGGACAAGCCGGTCTTGCGCGCACCCAATGGCACGGTGCAGGACACCCGCGAATTTTGGGGGGCCGGTAAGGCTCTGTATGACCCTGGCCTGATCCGTGTACCGACCTTTTTAGTTCACGCCGAGTGGGACGCCGACCTGCCCAGCTACATGCTGCACGCCTACTTCGCCAAACTTACCAACGCGCCGTACAAGCGCTATGTCGAAATCGGCGAAGGCACGCACACCATCATCATGGAGAAAAACCGCATGCAGCTGTTCGCGGCCGTGCAGCAGTTTCTGGATGAGGACATCAAGCCGAACCAGTAAGCCGCTGCCGGCACGAAAGAGCTGTGACCCGGTGTCCTGTCAAGTCCTCGCGTCCTCGTACGGAAGATTTTCGAGCTAGAGCAAGAAATCATTGTGCCGGCCTGTTGTGACCGTTAACTTTCGAGGTAAGCGGTCGCCAATGACGAGGCGCTAAGGCCGGCTGGCGAGGGCCTAACGCTGGGCCGGGCCGGGCCGGGCATATTGACCTACCGTTCACGGTCCGTTCGAGCGAATAGTTAAGGCCTCACTGCGGCAGCCAAGAGGAATGGTGATCGACGATCATCCACTTACCCTCCTGCTTTCGAAACGCGAGGCTGAAGCGCGCCGGAAGCGAAATCGGCTTTCCATCGCGTACGCCATTGAAAGTGTACGTGCCACTGTTGAGCGCAAGGTCGCCGTAAACCCGTATGTTCTGTTCGCCAAACACAACCCGTGCATCGGGTCGGGCTGGAGCGCCTTTGAAGTACTCAGCGACTGCGGCCGGGGTAGTAGCAATAACCTTGAGTGTCGTGCCCCAAAGAGCGGCATCCGCTGCATACAACGCCGTGATTCGTTTGGGCTCGCGGCTGTCGTAGGCGGCCCGCCATGCGTCGGTGGCAGCGGCAACCTCTTGCCTCGCCGTTTCGGGCGAAATGCTGGTAGGGGTTGAGCACGCCGACAGGAAAACAATCATCAAGGAAGCCAAAATAGTTCGCATTGCATCTCTCCTATGAGTATGTGGTGAGGATTATCGGCCGAGATTAGGTCAGCGATGCCCTCAGATATGGCATACCTATCGATCCACTCGTTGGGCCCAACCCTGCTACCTTGTGCAGGAGTAGAGACCTTTGCAGACGCCGCCATTCAAACACTAAAGCATTAGCAAACTCTGCAGATTTTCAGCCGCAATCGCTCTGAAGTCTTCAGAAATCAATTCATGCGCCGCAGCAGCACGCCAGAACACTGCGGCCAGCTCCTTGGCGG
>JANMBW010000160.1:0-1928 GCA_031360565.1 Polaromonas sp. | reverse complement strand
AATATTCGGGTCAACACACGCCATGTGGCGCAGGCGTTTTTCCGCTCGGCCCATTTACGCAGTCCAGGGCGAATAGAAAATTCGTTTGCCAACGAATCGTTCATGGACGAGCTGGCGGCAGAAGCAAAGGCTGATCCCGCTGAATTCCGTTTGAAACACATCAAGGATGCACGGGCTGTCGCGGTCATCCAAGCGGCCATGAAACGCGCCGATTGGAAAACCCGGAGCGGTATCAATCCCGCTGCAGGCGACGGCGATGTCGCCAAGGGACGGGGCATTGCCTATGTGCGCTACAACAACACCACAACTTATGTCGCCGCGGTGGCCGAAGTCGAGGTCAACCGGAAAACCGGGGCGGTGCGCGTTGCACGCGTCTGTGTGGGTCATGATTGCGGCCAGATCATTAACCCTGACGGGCTGGCCAACCAGATCGAGGGCGGCGTGATCCAGACCGTCAGTCGCACGCTGTTAGAGCAGGTTGAATGGGACCGCACCAAAGTCACCAGCGTCGATTGGGCCACTTACCCCATCCTGCGCTTTCCGGATGCACCGCGGGTCGAGGTGGACATGATCAATGTCCCAGGCGAGGTGTCATGGGGCGCCGGTGAGCCCACCGCTACGGCGATTCCGGCGGCTATTGGCAATGCGATTTATGACGCGACCGGGGCCCGCTTGCGCTCAATTCCGTTCACGCCTGAAAAGGTCAAATCTGCCCTGTTGGCCGCGCAGGGCGCCGACAAAAACAAGCGCGTTTAACCGCCGCTTTCCAGCGTGGAGCTGGCATTACGGTCCTGCCCCAGCAACGTCACCATCTGGGGCAGCGCTGCCTGTAACTGGGCTTTTAGCGTGTGCGGGGGGTTGATGATGAACATGCCGCTGGCGGGCAGGCCCGGGCGAATCACTTCACCGTCGGTATCGGTGGTCAACTTGCTGGATTTGACCGTCAGCACCGCATTCAACCAGCTCCGCCCTGCTTTGACCGCCAGGGTCTTCAACTTGCGCGGCAGGTCGTGCGCTTCGGGCCGGGGAATGACCGGGTACCAGACCACGTAAGTACCGGTGGCAAAGCGCTTCACCGCATCGGCCATGCAGACGTTAACGCGGGCGTAATCGCTTTTCATTTCATAACTCGGATCGCAAAACACCATCGCGCGACGGGCGGGTGGCGGCAAAAAGGTTTTCAGGACCTCGAAGCCGTCCTCGCGGCTGACCGCCACCTGGCGGCCGACGCCGAGCTGCTCGATATTGCCTGAGAGCGACTTGAAATCGGTTGGGTGCAGCTCAAACAGCTTGAGCTTGTCACGGCCACTTAGAAATTGCTGCTCGATAAAAGGCGAGCCGGGGTAGATTCTCAAGTGCTCTGGTTGGCCGGATTCGGCAAATTGCGGGTTCAGGCCGCGCAGCAGGTCGATGTAGTCCAGCAAGGCAGGTGCAGATAACTCCCGTGCCGCTATAGATTTTATAGCTGACCGCGCAGGTATTGACTGGACTGGAATGGAAATGGGTTCAGAAAGTAGTCTGAAAATCCCGTCTTTGGCCTCACCGCTGGTTTCGGTGTAGTCACCGTCCAGCCGGTACAGTCCGGCACCCGCGTGCGTGTCGATCACCGTTAAAGCAGTGTCTTTTTGGGTCAAATACTTCATCAACGCGATCAGCGTGGTGTGCTTGAGCACGTCAGCGTGGTTGCCGGCATGGAAGGCGTGGCGGTAAGAAAACATCTCTCTATCGTACCTTTACCCCGTGTGGATGGGCATCAGATTTGACGCCAGTGCCAGATTCTTCATATAATCCAAGGCTCTGCAGCGCCTAGTGGTTCCGCGGCAGGGCAGGAAGCAGGGCACGATTTCGGTCAGCGTCCGTTCCGGATCCCCACCTAAGAGGTTCTCATCAGAAGAACGCCGACCGTGGAAAAGAGCCCATCCAAACCA
>JANMBW010000132.1:0-4228 GCA_031360565.1 Polaromonas sp. | reverse complement strand
GCTGACAAAAAAGTTGTGAGAAAGTAAGGAAAGACCATGGAAACACGTGCAACCCTCCGGGGCGTTCGTCTGTCGGTCGACAAAGGCCGTCTGGTCGCCGATCTGATTCGCGGCAAAAAAGTGGATCAAGCGCTGAACATCCTGAATTTCACGCAGAAAAAAGCTGCCGGCATCATCAAGAAGGTGGTGGAGTCTGCCATCGCCAACGCCGAACACAACGACGGTGCCGACATCGACGAGCTGAAGGTTAAAACCATCTACGTCGAACAGGGAGCGACGCTCAAGCGTTTTTCGGCGCGTGCCAAGGGCCGCGGTAACAGCATCAGCAAGCCCACGTGCCATGTGTACGTGGTGGTTGGCAATTAAAGGCAGCGCGATATGGGACAAAAAATCAACCCAACCGGGTTTCGCCTTTCGGTTAGCCGCAACTGGTCAAGCCGCTGGTATGCGAGCAACCGTGATTTCGCTGGCATGCTGGCGGAAGACATCAAAGTTCGCGAGTATCTCAAAACCAAGCTCAAGAATGCTGCGGTCTCGCGCGTTCTGATCGAGCGACCCGCCAAAAATGCCCGCATCACGATTTTCTCGGCTCGTCCGGGGGTCGTGATCGGCAAAAAAGGCGAGGATATCGAGAACCTCAAAAAGGAACTGAGCCGCCAGCTGGGCGTGCCGGTAGCCGTGAACATTGAAGAAGTTCGCAAGCCTGAAATTGATGCCAAGCTGATCGCTGACAGCATCACCCAGCAACTTGAAAAACGCATCATGTTCCGCCGTGCGATGAAGCGCGCGATGCAAAACGCCATGCGTCTGGGTGCTCTGGGCATCAAGATCATGTCGTCGGGTCGTCTTAATGGTATTGAAATCGCTCGTTGCGAGTGGTACCGCGAAGGCCGCGTGCCGCTTCACACCCTGCGCGCCGACATTGACTACGGCACCTCTGAAGCCAAGACCACTTACGGCGTGATCGGCGTCAAGGTCTGGGTCTACAAAGGTGACACGCTGGGTCGTGGCGATTCGCCAGGTGCCCGCATGATCGAAGTCGCTGACGAGGAGCGCAAGCCACGCGGCCCGCGTCGCGACGCGCGTCCAGGCGATCGCCCTGGTTCGGACCGACCTGCGCCACGTGGTGCCCGTGCACCGCGTAGTGCGGTAGGTACCACCACCGCTCCGGTAGATGGAAGCGACAAACCGGCAGAAGCTACCCCTGGTAGCGAAGCCCCGAAAACCACCGTTAAGCGCGTCCGCAAAGCCGCGCCAGCTGCAGCAGCTGACGGTGCCAAGACTGAGTAATCAGTCAGAATAACGGAGAAAAACCATGCTGCAACCCGCTCGCAGAAAATACCGCAAAGAGCAAAAAGGCCGTAACACCGGCGTCGCCACACGAGGCAACTCGGTAGCGTTCGGTGATTTCGGGCTCAAATGCACTGATCGCGGCCGCCTCACGGCCCGCCAAATTGAAGCCGCACGTCGCGCGATTTCCCGTCACGTCAAACGTGGCGGCCGGATCTGGATTCGTGTGTTCCCTGACAAACCGATTTCCCAAAAGCCTGCAGAGGTGCGCATGGGTAACGGCAAGGGTAACCCTGAGTATTACGTGGCTGAAATCCAGCCCGGCAAAATCGTCTTTGAAATCGTCGGTGTGCCCGAAGAACTGGCTCGCGAAGCGTTCCGCCTGGCATCTGCCAAGCTGCCGCTGCGCACCACGTTCGTCAGCCGCATGATCGGCCAGTGATCAGGAGAATGAAACTATGAACACTACTGAACTTCGCCAAAAAGACGTTGCCGGCCTGAAAACGGAAGTCAAGGCACTGCAAAAAGCCCACTTCGGACTGCGTATGCAAAAGGCCACGCAGCAACTCAATAACACCGCGACGCTGCGTTCCACACGCCGATCGATTGCTCGGGCCAAAACCATTTTGGCTGAGACCGTTGCCAAGCAGGGAGCAAAATAATGACGGAAGTCGCTGCTGAAGTTAAAAAATCCCTCAAGCGCACCTTGATTGGCAAGGTGGTGAGTGACAAGCGCGCCAAGACCGTTACGGTGTTGGTCGAGCGTCGCGTCAAGCATGAACTGTACGGAAAGATTGTGTCGCTATCAAGCAAGTACCACGCGCATGATGAAAAGGGCGAGTACAAAACGGGCGACGTGATCGAGATCACTGAAAGTCGCCCGATTTCCAAAACCAAGAACTGGGTGGTTACCCGCTTGGTTGAGAAAGCGGCAGTCGTTTAAGTCTGATTAGTCAGACGTCGACCAGAAGTCACTAGAAAACGGCTCACGATGTGAGCCGTTTTTGTTTCGTGTATCCTAACTAATTTACCTGGAGCAAGCTCATGATTAAAATAGGCGACACCCTTCCTGCAGCGACGCTGATGGAGTTTTCGGAGGTTGAAGGCGGCGGCTGCAGCATTGGCCCGAATGCAGTGGATGTGAGCAAGGCTGCTGCCGGTAAAACCATCGCCCTGTTTGCTTTGCCAGGTGCCTTCACGCCGACCTGTTCGGCCAAGCATGTACCGGGTTATGTCGAGTACTTTGAGGCGTTCAAGGCCGCGGGCGTCGATGAAATCTGGTGCCTGAGCGTCAATGACGCCTTTGTCATGGGCGCCTGGGCGCGCGACCAAAAAACGGATGGCAAGGTGCGCATGTTGGGCGACGGAAGCGCAGAGTTTGCTAAAGCCACCGGTTTAACGCTCGATTTGTCGGCCCGAGGAATGGGCCTGCGCAGCACCCGGTATTCGATGCTGGTGAAAGACGGAAAAGTGGCTAGTTTGAATATTGAAGCGCCTGGCAAGTTTGAAGTCAGTGATGCGGCAACGCTGCTGGCGCAAGCCAAAGCCTGAACTGGGCCCTTTTAAAAAAACCACCGTGCCTTAAAGCCGGTGGTTTTTTAATGGGCGCAATGGCCTGGGGGCGGGTCTTGGGAAGTCTTCGCGGCTCAAAAAGCCGGTGCGCCAAGTGTTGACACCCAATAGGCTCCGGCGCCGCAAAGTGTCAGAAGCAACGCGGCAGCCGTCCGTGACCACGCATCGTCACGGGAAGAAGGCACGTCCAGAGCCAACTGCTTGTTGCCATGGAACATGGCGTCCACCAGCTTGTGTTGGCGCCTCTGGTACACCGTCACCGCGCTGACATGCAGCAGCACCAAGCCAAGAATCACCCATTTGCCCACGCCGGCATGGTAAAAAGTCGCCAGTTTGACCGAGGCGTTGGACACCAAATGGGTGAGTGGGCCCGAAAAAGCAATCTCGTCGTCGCTCACCAAGCCGGTACTGACTTGCGCCAATAAAACCACTAGCAATGTGAAAACCGATGCGGCACCCAACGGCGTATGTCCTACGCTGTGTTCGGGCTTACCCGAGCCCTTCAAGTAGCTCAGCACGCTCTTGGGTGCAAAAGTAAAGACATGAAAGCGCGACCAGTACCCTCCCACCAGGCCCCAGATGATCCTAAATACAAGCAAAGCCATCACCGCGTAGCCAAAGCGAAAGTGCCACACGAGTGCACTCCCACCGATCTGCCCTGAAACCGCTAGGCCGGCGACACCGAGCGTCAAAGCCCAGTGAAAAATTCGCGTCGGCAGATCCCATACCCTCACCGTTTTAAGAGAATCTTCAATAGACACGCGCACTCCTGAAACTGTTTTTGTCTTGAGTTAAAAAATTTCACGCAAACTATAGATGTATTTTCCTTAGGGCTTTCCCGCGCTGCATTAGTTCCTGCGGAACTATCCCGGCTTGGCTAAACTCCAGCAGCTTGGCAACAACGATTCAGGAAATCGTCAAAATGCGTTGTCAGTACAGCCGGTCCAATCAATTAAAAGGAAAATACATGAAAGCATTTGCCTGCATTGCTGCGGCTGCAGCCCTGGTCAGCCTGTCGGCACCGGCCGCCGCGCAGTTTGCCAAGCCCGAGGACGCGATCAAATACCGCCAAAGCGCCTTATCCGTCATGGGAACGCATTTTGGCCGCATTGGTGCCATGGCCAACGGACGCGTGCCCTATGACGCTAAAGTCGCTGCGGACAATGCCGAGCTGGTAGCTACGCTGTCCAAGCTGCCTTGGGCCGGGTTCATGCCGGGAACTGAATCTGGTGGCAACACCAAGGCCAAGCCAGAAATCTGGACTGAACAGGCGAAGTTCAAAGACAACAGCGACAAGTTCCAGGCCGAAACCGCGAGGCTGGCTGTGGCCGCAAAAACGGGCAATCTTGATACGCTGAAAACTGCT
>JANMBW010000093.1:0-8317 GCA_031360565.1 Polaromonas sp. | reverse complement strand
CCACTGCGACGTTTTGCGCTGGTAATCCCGAAAGGTGGCGTCATTGAAGCAGGCATAGCCAAACACGGCATCGAGCGCGTCCGCTTCGGAAACATTTCGGGTAGTTCTGCCAATCACCAACGCCAGCTCGGCCTCATAGTCGAGGAAACTTGAAACCGGCGGGATAGGAATGGCAGCGCCGTGCGCCGCCAGGGAAGAAGGTCCACGAAAGAAAATCGCCGGATAGTCAGCAATCTTGTTGCCGCCCTCGGCAGCATGATCATGGTAATTCACACCCAGGCAAATGATCTTGCTGGGGCGTGGAATGCAGGGCAACAGCTGCACCTGCTCCAGGGGTACGCCAGCGGCACCCCCGACACGGGCGGCAATCGATGCCATCAAACCTGAGCGACTGCTGGCTAGCGCTACAAAATCGTTGATGCTATCGGGCGCATGGTCCATGCATTCGCGCATGTCCACCACGCCATCCTGTCGCAACACGCCGTAGCGATCCGGGCCAGACACATGACCATTAGGGCGAAAACTGATGAGCTTCACTTTTTAGATTTCCAGTCATGCAGATTGAAATGCAGTCAGTCCACCTTGGCGCCGGTTTGCTGAACCACACGGCCCCACTTGCTGACCTCGGCGGCAATGTAGTTGGCCAGTGTAGGGCGATCCATGCGCGAAATTTCCAGCGACTGGAGTGCAAAACTGTCATTAAGAGTTTTGTAGAGCAACACCTTGTTGACCTCGATGTTGAGAAAATCCAGCACCTCTGTGGGTGTACCCGCTGGCGCCAACAAGGCCAGCCAGGTGTTGGCTTCAAAGCCCTTGAAGCCTAGCTCCTCGACCGTGGGCACCTCCGGCAGGGCCACGCTGCGCTTGCGGCTGGTCACCGCAATCGGCCGCACTTTACCCACCTTGGCCAGTTGCACCACAGGAGGGATGGACGTCGAACCTATCGGCACCTGACCGCTGACCACGGCGTTGGCAGCTGCTGCGGGTTGGTAAGGCACGTGCTGCACATCGACCTTGAGCAGATTGCGAAACAGCAGCTCGGCACCCAAGTGAGTGGTGGTGCCGTTACCCGAAGAGGCATAGCTCATCTTTTCGGTTTTCACCAGGGCGACCAGCTCCTTGAAGTTCTGCGCCTTGACATCGGGATGCACGTACAGGATATTCGGCGAGATGGCTGCCATGGCCACCGGCGCCAGGTCTTTGTTGGCGTCATAGCCCGCCTTGGCATACAGCGACGGGTTGACCGAATAAGCCACGCTGTGCATCAGCAAGGTGTAGCCATCGGCCGGGGCGCGCGCCACTTGAACCGTGGCGATGTTGCCGCCGGCACCGGGCTTGTTCTCGATCACCACGGGTTGCCCCAGCGACACCGAGAGTTGCAAGCCAATGATGCGGGCCACGATGTCGGTGGAACTGCCCGGCGCAAAGGCCACGATAATTTTGATCGGTTTGTCCGGGTAGGCCGCACGCGCCAGACCAGCCGTGAGTGCCAGCCCCGCACCGCATAAAAGTGAACGACGTTTCATGCTTGCGCCTTTTTTGCAAGTAGCCAGTTGGCGTTAAAAAATAATATAAAAACGCTACAGCCTATATGAATAGGCAGTCTAGAGCTACTTTTTTTATAGCATTTAATGTCAGTTGGCCTGGACTCCGGCCTTTACCAGCAAGCCACCCAGGGTATCGATTTCGTTTTTCAGGTGCGCGCGCAAAGCTTCGGGTCGAGCGCGTTCAGGGCTGACTGCTGCGATGCCCATACCCTCCAGGCGCTTGCGCAGATCCGGATCGACAACCGCTTTTTGCAGGGCGCTGGCCAGCTGATCCAGCACCGGCTTGGGGGTACCCTTGGGAGCGTACAACCCGAAAGAAATGGCAATGTCAAAGCCGACCACACCGGCTTCAGAAATCGCTGGCACATCGGGCAGGGAAGGCAGCCTGGTGGTGCCCGCCGCCGCAAAGGCCTTGATCTTGCCGGCCTTGACGGCCGGCACGGTGCCAGAGGTCTGGTCACACAAAATATCGACCTGACCACCCATCAGGTCATTGAGTGCCGGGCCCGTGCCCTTGTAAGGAATTTCGTTGAGCTTGACCTTGAGCGTACTCATCAGCATCAGGCCGCACAGGTGCGATGCCGAGCCCACACCAGCATGCGCAAGACTGACCTTAGAGGCGTTGGCCTTCACATAGGCGACAAACTCATTGAGGTCTTTGGCTGGAAACTCGTTACGCGCCAGAACCAGCATCGGGCCAGTGGTGGCCGAGCCGATCGGCTCGAAATCATCGACCGGGTGATAGGGCAAATTCTTGACCATCGCGAGATTGGTGGCATGGCTCACATGAATCATCAGCAGCGTGTAGCCATCGGGCTTGGAGTGTGCAACCTTGGTCGTGCCGATCACACCCGACGCACCCGCCGTGTTGTCGACCACGATGGGTTGGCCCAGCGTTTTTTGCATGGTGGCAGCAAATACCCGGGTGATGGCATCGCCCGGTCCGCCGGGGGCATAAGGCATGACCATGGTGATGGGACGCGACGGATAGTCCTGCGCCGCCACAGCGAAAGCGAAGAGGGCCAGAGCCAGCCCCAGGCCAGAACGAATGGTAGGGGTCAGCATCTTGAATTCCTTTGCTTAGGCCAGCAAGCGCTGGCGGATATCAGCTGGCGCCAGAACTTCCAGTGGCGGCGCAGCGCCTCCCGGAATCGCGATTTCGGTCGCATTGAGCAGCATGGAAACCATGACGTAGGTACCCGACAACACGGTCAGGTCGATCACGGCTTGCTCCCCCATGGCGGTCACGGCCTCTTGCCACAAGGCATCGCCGACACGGTGGTTGAGCGTCAACTGGGTGCAGTAGTCGTACACCAGCCGCTCGTCGTCCTGCATGGTTGACGGGCGCTGGCATTGCTGCAATTCGCGCATCACCGCATCCGACAAACCGGCACGACGGGCTATCGTTTCATGTGCCCACCACTCGTACTGGGCGTTGGCGATGCGGGCCTGAATCAAAATAGCGAATTCATTGAGCCGCTTGGTGACGGTGGTCTTAAAGCGCAGGTAGTCCAGCAGGTCAAAGCAGCGCCGCGCCATGTCCGGGCTGCGCAGCAATGCGTTGTACGGTCCACCCAGCGCAGCGCTAGACACCTTCAGGATGTCGTCGGCCAGCGGCCGGACATCTGGTGCAAGGTCTTCGTATCGAAGTTGAGTCAGGCGTTCAGGCATGGCCGGATTGTAGGAATCAGCTGCCGCGCCAAGGATGGTGGATACCCGCAGGATGAACCGATTTCTTGCAATGAGCCCGGTCCTGCAGACTGCAATTCAGTTATAAAACCACCTCAAGCCCAATAAAAGATTGGGCTTTATGCTATTGAATACGTAGCAATCAAGCGCTAGACGCGCTCCACGATCAGCGCAATGCCCTGCCCCACACCAATGCACATGGTGCACAGCGCGTAGCGGCCACCGGTCCGGTGAAGCTGGTTGACTGCGGTGGTAGCCAGGCGCGCGCCGCTGGCACCCAGGGGATGACCGAGTGCGATCGCGCCACCGTTGGGGTTGACGCGCGGGTCGTCGTCCTGCAAGCCCAGCAGGCGCAGCACGGCCAGGCCCTGCGCGGCGAAAGCTTCGTTGAGTTCGATCACATCCATCTGTGCGAGATTAAGGCCCGTCAACGCCAACACTTTTTGCGTGGCAGGCGCGGGGCCAATCCCCATGATGCGCGGCGGCACTCCAGCCGTCGTCATACCCACGATGCGGGCACGTGGCGTCAAACCATTTTTTGCTGCGGTGGCCTCGTCCGCCAGCAGCAACGCGCAGGCACCGTCGTTGACACCCGAGGCATTACCCGGCGTCACACTGCCGTCAGGTCGCACCGCGCCCTTAAGCTTGGCCAGCGCCTCCATCGACGTCTCGCGCGGATGTTCGTCCCTGCTGACCACGACCGGGTCACCTTTTTTCTGCGCGATGCTGACGGGCGTGATCTCCGCATCGAAGTACCCGGCTTTTTGCGCCGCCACGGCTTTGAGCTGGCTACTAAGGGCCATCCTGTCCTGGTCCTCCCGACCGATTTTGAACTCCGAAGCCACGTTTTCAGCGGTCTCGGGCATCGCGTCGACGCCGTACTTTTCTTTCATCAGCCGGTTGATGAAGCGCCAGCCAATCGTGGTGTCGTACATCTGCGCCGCCCGGCTGAAAGCGCTTTCGGCCTTGCCCATCACAAAAGGCGCGCGGCTCATGCTTTCCACCCCGCCGGCGATCATCATGGTCGCTTCACCGGCCTTGATAGCCCGCGCTGCGGTGCCGATAGCATCGAGACCAGACCCGCACAGGCGGTTGAGGGTGGCGCCGGGCAATTCATGCGGCAGCCCAGCCAGCAAGCTGGCCATGTGCGCCACGTTGCGGTTGTCCTCGCCGGCCTGATTCACGCAGCCGTAAATCACATCTGTCACGGCCAGCCAGTCCACGTTGGGATTGCGGGCCATCAGCGCCTTGAGCGGGATGGCGCCCAGGTCATCGGTGCGCACACTGCTGAGCGCGCCGCCGTAGCGACCAAACGGGGTCCGTATCGCATCACAGATAAAAGCTTGGGTGCTCATGGAAGGTCTCCGGAACGGTTTTTTCTAAGTCTGAATCGATAAGCCGGGCAGGAATGGCCGGACTATCTTGAGATGCCATCAAGCGGCGATGGGCAGGCCAATCAGTTTTTCGAGCTCGGCATGCCCAAGCCCGTCTACCTTGTCGATCAGCTGGAGGCCTTGCGGGGTGCAGGCCAGCGTGGCGACGTCGCAATAGATACGTTTGACGCAGCCTATCCCGGTCAAGGGGTAGCTGCATTGCTCGACCACTTTGCTGACGCCTTGCTTGGTGAGCAGGTCCATCATGACCCAGGTTTGCCGGGCGCCTACTGCCAAATCCATGGCACCGCCCACTGCGGGAATGGCTCCGGCTTCTCCAGTGTGCCAGTTGGCCAAGTCACCCGTGCTGGAGACCTGAAACGCTCCCAACACGCAAATATCCAGGTGACCGCCACGCATCATGGCAAAGCTGTCTGCATGGTGAAAGAACGCACCGCCCTTGAGCAGCGTCACCGGCTGCTTGCCAGCGTTGATCAGGTCGTAGTCTTCCTCACCTGGCGCCGGGGCAGGCCCCATGCCAAGAATGCCGTTTTCGCTGTGCAACACCACCTCGCGGCTGGCCGGAATGTGGTTGGCTACCAGCGTGGGCATGCCGATCCCGAGGTTGACGATCGCACCTTCGTGAATGTCCTGCGCAACGCGGGCTGCCAGCTGGTCTTTGCTGCGTTTTTGATAAGTCATTTTTGATTCTGTTGACGATCGGTTCAAGCCGCCTTCCGGGCGCCACCGGCGTGGGTCGCTACCCGATCAATTTTGACCACCTGGTGCACAAAGATGCCAGGCGTCACGATGGCCTCGGGGTCCAGCTCACCCAGTTCGACAATTTCATGCACGGTAGCGACGGTTTTTTTGGCAGCCGTCGCCATGACCGGACCAAAGTTGCGCGCCGCCATGCGGTAGGTCAGATTGCCCCAACGGTCGCCGCGCTCGGCCTTGATCAGCGCCACGTCGCCGTAGATCGGCATTTCGAGCACGTAATGTTTGCCGTTGATTTCACGGGTTTCCTTTGACGAGCCATCGGCGTTTTTGGCCAGCTCCGTACCGAAGCCAGTGGGCGAAAAGAAAGCCCCTATGCCCGCCCCTGCCGCCCGGATGCGCTCGGCCAGATTACCCTGCGGCACCAGTTCAAGCTCCAGTTTGCCACTGCGATACAAGCCATCAAACACCTGGCTGTCGACCTGCCTGGGATAGCTGCAAATGATTTTGCTGACCTGCCCGGCTTTGAGGAGCGCCGCCAAACCCGCCTCAGCATTGCCGGCGTTGTTGTTGACCACCGTCAGGTTTTTTGCCCCCTGCGCAATGAGGCCATTGATCAACTCGTCGGGGATTCCAGCGGTACCAAAGCCACCGATCAAAACGGTGGAACCATCTTGAATGTCCGCGAGCGCATCCGCCACCGAGCGGGCAATTTTGTTGATCATTCGAGTGTCCCCATGGCGGTTCAAGCCGTGCAAGCAATCTTGCCGCATCGACGGGTAAGCTGCTTGCTTAAAGCCGGATTGTGTCTGATGTTAAATCAAACAGTCGCATAACCATCGTGGGCTAAAAACGCTGCGGTCGCACTGCTGCTGCGTCGCCCTTTCCCGATCCAGTGGCTTTCAGGACTTGCGAAAGCCCGCCACCAGCACAATGGCGCCCAGTGCGATAGCGCCAAGGCTCAGCCACTTGGGAATATTGACCGATTCTTTTTCTTTGACCGAGAATTCGATAGGGCCAATTTTTGCAGCGGTGGTGTCTTTGGTAAAGCTGAAGCCACCGGTAAAAAATCCGACGAGACCGACAAGAACCAAAACGATTCCAGCTATTTTTGTTGCATTCATGAATATTTCCTGGCAGGCCAAACTAAATAAAAAAACCAAGTCACGCATCCCCCGGCGATCCAGCGCGCTCTGACGCAGCATAGCGGCCAGATGCGCCATTGTCTGTAGGACAGCGGCCATCGTCATGATTCGAGGAGGCGTGGCCTGGTCGCGCCAGGCGATAGATGCGGCGTGATAACCTCAAGAAATGTTCACCCCATCGCAAGCCGACGTTCGCCGGTTTTTTTGTTCTGTCCAGTCTAAAGCCCAAATCGGTAGTCCATTAGAAGCTATAGAAATCATAGCAAGTCAATGGATCGCAGAGCATCCCGAGTACCACTCCGATTTTGCCGATGCCGAGGTGGCCCTGTCCAAAATGTACGATCCGGAAGACGGTAAGGCCAATCCCTTTCTGCATCTGTCCATGCACCTGTCCATCAGCGAGCAATGCTCGATTGACCAGCCACACGGCATCCGTCAGGCGGTCGAGTTGCTGACGGCGAAGCGAGGCTCGCTACACGATGCTCACCATGAGGTCATGGAATGTCTGGGCCAAATGGTTTGGGAAAGCCAACGGGCCGGTAGTCCGCCGGACGGCTCGGCTTATGTTGCATGCGTGCAGCGCCGAGCTACCCGGGATTGACGCAAGGGAAACAAAAAAAGCCGCTTGTTCAGCGGCTTTTTTGTTAGTCACCAGCGGGCAGCTCTTCAGCGAAACCTGGACTGCGGCACGACTTTCAACTCACCGTCAACGGACGCGATGTAATTGGCCAGCATCTTGAGCTCGGCGTTGGTGTACTGTTTGACCATACCGCCCATGATGGCGTTGCCCCGGCCCACTTTCGGATTGTTTTCCGTCTTGTAAGACTTGAGCGCCACAAACAGGTAGTCGGCATGCTGGCCAGCCAGTTTGGGGTAGGACGGATCAATCGGCTTGCTCAGGTTGGCCCCATGGCACGAGGCACAGTTTGCCTTGCCGAGCAGCGCCTGCACTTGGGCCGTTGGCTCTTTAGAAGGCTTGGCGGCCATTTCGGCTCCGGCCACCTGACCATTGGCGCTGTAATAAGCCGCGAGGTCGGCCATGTCCTGATCGCTCAGTGTTTGCGCGATACCCCGCATGGTCGGATGCTTGCGCTCGCCTTTCTTGTAAGCAGACAGTGCGGAGACCAGGTATTTGGCGCTCTGACCCGAGATCATTGGAACCTTGTAGACCTCGGGAAATGCCGCCTGATAGCCTTTGATCGCATGGCAGCCCGTGCACATGGCGTTTTTAGCCTCGCCATCCTTGGCATTGCCTACCGCTTCCTGAGCCTGCGCCGAGATGGTCGCCAAAACCATAAGGGTGGCCAATATCGGGGTAAAAAGCTTATTCATTTTGCGCGCACAATCGAATAGAGATTCAGGTAATTTGGGGTGGTCTGCCGCCCAAGATTATATCTGGGGCAAGCCGCCCGTTAAATTGCTCAGGGCAAAGACCGCAGCCTGCTTTTTTAATTTTGTCTGACTGCCTCGACAACGACCCAGGAATTGATACGCACCCATGAAATTCAAAGGCTCTGAAAACTACGTTGCCACGCCAGACCTGATGCTCGCCGTCAACGCGGCCGCTGCTTTGAAAAAGCCTCTGCTGGTCAAAGGCGAACCGGGCACCGGCAAAACCATGCTGGCCGAAGAAGTCGCGCAGGCGCTCAATTTGCCGCTGCTGCAGTGGCACATCAAATCGACCACCAAGGCTCAGCAGGGGCTCTACGAATACGACGCGGTGAGCCGCCTGCGCGACAGCCAGATGGCCGATGTGGACGGCGGCGCTCGCGTGCGGAACATTCACAACTACATTGTCAAGGGCGTGCTGTGGCAGGCTTTCACGGCCGACAAGCCAGTGGTGCTG
>JANMBW010000065.1:0-4762 GCA_031360565.1 Polaromonas sp. | reverse complement strand
CCGCCACCGCCGCCACCACTAGAACCGCCGCCGCCATAACCACCACCGCCGCCGAAGCCGCCGGTGCGGGGAGGACGTGCCTCCATGGGACGTGCTTCGTTGACAACGACGCTGCGGCCGCCCAAAGGCTGGCCGTTCATGCCGTTGATGGCAGCTTGCGCTTCGGCATCACTGCCCATTTCTACGAAGCCAAAGCCTTTGGAGCGACCGGTGTCGCGTTCCATCATGACTTTAGCGCTGGTGACAGAGCCGAATTGGCCAAAAGATTGTTGCAAGTCTTCGTCGCGAACCGAATACGGCAGATTGCCGACGTAAAGTTTGTTGCCCATGAAGGGACTCCTCTAAAACACAATAACAAAAGCGATGGAGTCCCGAAAGCACAACAAATCTTTAAGCGTACCGCTGTAGCGCGCGAAACTGACCGATCACCTAACCCGTGCAAATGTGGACACTCGCACTTTCCCAGTATACGCCCGGTAATGCGTGGACCCGCAATACGGGTAAACACGGGCTAGGAAGTAGTCAATTAGCACTCATCTAGAGGCGTCGTCTTCTTCGGCGTAATGCCGCCACTGAGTCATGGCGGCGCGAAGCGTGAGGACCTGCTGCTCAAATTTGGGGCAGGCCTTGCACGCCATCAGGTGCAGCTTCAGCGCCACGTGATCCGGCAAATCAAGCGACCGGTCTTCGCGGGCAATAAGAAGTGCCGCGGCCTCGCGGCAGGTGCGTCTGAGTATGCTCATGCCTGGATTCTCGGTGGAGCGATCAGATGGCAGAGCTTGTCAAAAGGCATGAAGCGCTCCAGCGCAACTTCACGCGCTGTGTTTGCCAAACCAGTTGATGTTGAGGCATTCTTGAAGGCGTAGGCGGGCCCGGTGCAATTGAACATACAGGTTGGTCGAGGTCATGGACAGTTCCTTACAGATTTCTGGCGACGAAAGTTCCAGCCATTCCCGCATCAGGAACAGGCGGCCCAGCGCTGGCGGCAGGCGCTCCATGCAGGCATCGAGCACCTGAAAAAACTGGCGTTGCTGCAGTGTTTGGTGGGGGTCACCCCAATCATTGGGCTCGCTCACAAAATGCCCGTCCGCTTTGAAAGCCAGCCGGTCCAGCTCGTTGCCATCAAGATCATCTCCGCTATCCGGTACCGAGACTTCTCGGGTGTGAAGACGGATCATGTCGATCACTTTGTGTTTGAGAATGCCTACTAGCCAGGTCTTGAGTTGGGAACGGTTGCCGAAGGTCTGCGGCTTGGACAGTGCTGCGAGCAGGGTTTCTGACACCGCGTCTTCGGCCCACGCGTCGTTGCGCAACTGCAAGCGCGCAAAACGCATCAAATAGCCCTGATGCTCAACCAATTGGCTTTCAAAAGATTCCATGCCCGCAAGTCTAGCCCGACAGCGCGGCAAGTGGGGCGATGTGAGATGCCGTCAATGATGAAGTCGCCCGTTCAAAAGGCCCCTGATGGCGGGTCATCGCCCCGCACAAGGCCCTTTGACGGCGAAGCACATGAATTAATTTGAGCCGTAACTGCCGTCTTTGCTAACCGACATGGCCGCCTGCATGCGCACCTGTTCGCGTGTCAGGCTGGTGGCGCTTGACGGTGCCGAAACAGAATTGCTTTCTGCGTGACGAGGCAGCGCGCCGCTGCGGCGGGCCTGAAGGTATTCGCTCTGGACTTGCGAGCGAGTGAGCGTGCTCATGAAGTTCGCTGGCTGGACGACTTGTGCGGCTTCCCCCTCAAGACGGCTCATGGCAAAAGAGTTGACGCTGCTCAGGGCGGCAATACTCAACATAGCGGTTGCAAAAAGTTGGGTTTTCATGACAATTTTCCTTGGGTAAATAAAATAAAAAAACAGCACAGAGCGAAGAATTGATAACGCTTCAATCGGCGCCTCGGCGACCTGTTTATCGCCTGAACATTAGTCCATCGCCTGGACATTTCCTTACCCAAACATCGCACAAAATAATTTGGAGATCGTTGACTCTCCAGCGTTTAACGCTGCAAGTGCAGCCCTGCCAGGGCACTACCAGTTGACCTCGCGCTCAGGCGTCGCGCCAATGCGATGAATCGACAGGTCCGCACCTTCGAACTCTTGTTCCTGACTCAAGCGCAGCCCGATCGTGGCTTTCAAGATGCCGTAAAGCGCAAAGCCTGCCAGCAGGGCCCACGCCACACCCATGGCACTGCCTATCAGCTGGGCGAAAAAGTTCACACCGCCCAAGCCGCCGAGCGCCTTCATGCCAAAGATGCCTGCAGCCAGACCCCCCCACAAGCCGCATAGGCCATGCAGAGGCCAGACGCCCAGCACGTCGTCAATCTTCCAGCGGTTCTGGGTAAGCGTGAACATCACGACAAAAACGCCGCCGGCAACGCCGCCTACCACCAGCGCGCCGAGTGGGTGCATCAGGTCGGAGCCGGCGCACACGGCGACCAGCCCGGCCAGCGGGCCGTTGTGCAGAAAGCCGGGGTCGTTTTTGCCGAACGCCAGCGCCGCCAGCGTTCCGCCCACCATGGCCATCAGGGAGTTCACCGCAACCAGCCCAGAAATCTTGTCTATCGTCTGTGCACTCATCACATTAAAGCCAAACCAGCCGACCGTCAGAATCCAGGCCCCCAGTGCTAGAAAAGGAATGTTCGACGGCGGATGGGCCGACACCGCACCGTCCTTGCGATAACGGTTGCTGCGGGCACCCAGCAGCACCACAGCTGGCAGGGCCAGCCATCCGCCGACCGCATGAACCACGATGGACCCTGCGAAATCATGGAACTCGTCGCCCGTCACGGCCTTGATCCACGATTGCACGCCGAAGTGCTGGTTCCAGACAACGCCCTCGAAGAACGGGTACACAAAGCCAACAATAACGGCCGTTGCAATCAGCTGGGGATAAAACCGCGCGCGTTCGGCAATGCCGCCCGAAATAATCGCCGGAATGGCGGCGGCAAACGTCAGCAGAAAGAAAAACTTGACGAGTTCATAACCGTTCTTTGCAGCCAGCGCTTCTGCGCCGACAAAAAAATGCGTCCCGTAGGCGACGCCATAGCCGACCACAAAATAGACGACCGTGGAGACGGAAAAATCGGCCAGAATTTTGACGAGCGCGTTGACTTGGTTCTTTTTCCGGACCGTGCCGAGCTCCAGAAACGCGAATCCCGCATGCATGGCCAGCACCATGATGCCGCCCAGCAAGATGAACAAGGCGTCCGAGCCCTGTTTTAGTGCTTCCATGTGTCCCTCTTTTCGATAAATTGATTTGATTTGGTGCAATTTCACCGTAATTATGGAAACGCACCAAATACAAGCAAAGAACACGCCAGAACCGTGCGCAGTCTGAAGGTACAGGTAAATGCGGTACGGCGCGCATCAGGGTTTATACTGAAAGTTGTCATTGGGGAGTAGCCAGCCTTTCAGTTCCTGGAAGGCGCTTGCGTCAACAGACTTGTCCACATCGGGCATGGCGCCAGCGGTCTTCGGATCCCGCGAGACCTTTGACTGCACGCCACCGTTCAGGCCGGGGTTGTCTTGCAGTCATGGTTTTCCTCCGGCCGGAATTCTCCCATGCAAGCTTTCCTCGTCTCCACCGGCATCGTTGCGCTCGCCGAGATGGGCGACAAAACCCAGCTGCTCGCGCTCGTGCTGGCCGCACGTTTTCGCCAACCCTGGCCCATCGTCTTCGGCATTTTTATCGCCACCCTTGCCAACCATGCCATGGCGGGCGCCCTAGGCGCCTGGGTCACCACGCAGCTCAGCCCGCAGATGCTGCGCTGGCTCCTCGGCGCATCGTTTTTGTTGATGGCGGTCTGGATGCTGATTCCGGACAAGCTTGAGGCCGACAAACCAAACAATACTCCCCGTTTCGGGGTTTTCATCAGCACCGTGATCGTGTTCTTTCTGGCCGAGATGGGTGACAAGACGCAACTGGCCACCGTCAAGCTGGCGGCCAAATACGAGGCGTTTATTGGTGTGGTGGCCGGAACAACGCTGGGCATGATGCTGGCCAATGCGCCAGTGGTGTGGTTCGGTGAGCGCATCACGCGACGGGTACCGATGCGTACGGTTCACAGTGTCTCTGCGCTGGTGTTTGTCGTGCTGGGCCTGCTGGCATTCTTTATACCGGCCTAGCTGGCCAAGGCGTCGTTCGGCCTTGCTATACTTTGCAAGCGCCGATTTGCTCAGCTTGCGGGCGCTTAAAAAGTACAGCTAAAGACGACCTTGTTCGACCCGGTCCCGCTTTGGCGATGCCGGGTTTTTGCTTTTCTGCAGGTGATTCTTTGACGCTTGTTGCGACACCGTTGACCATGCATTTCCCCGATGCCCTGCCCTTGCAGAGCGGCGCGGCGATTCGTGCCTACGACCTCAGCTACGAAACCTATGGCAGGCTCAACGCCGACAAGTCCAACGCAGTACTGATCTGCCATGCGCTCAACGCCTCGCATCATGTGGCGGGCGTCTATCTGGACGCATCGGGCCAGACCGTGGAACGCTCTGAAGGCTGGTGGGACACCATGATCGGTCCTGGCAAGCCGGTCGACACCGACCAGTTCTTTGTCATCGGCGTCAACAACCTCGGCTCGTGCTTCGGCTCGACCGGGCCGATGCAGATTAACCCCGACACCCAAGCCCTTTATGGCGCGGACTTTCCGGTCGTCACGGTCGAAGACTGGGTGCACGCCCAGGCACGGCTGCTCGACGCGCTCGGCATCCAGACGCTGGCGGCCGTCATGGGTGGCAGCCTGGGCGGCATGCAGGCGCTGAGCTGG
>JANMBW010000030.1:0-1846 GCA_031360565.1 Polaromonas sp. | reverse complement strand
GCGCTTGAGCACTTCCAGCCCATGCATGCGCGGCAGGCCCAGATCCAGGATCAGCAGATCGAACTCGGTGTTGGTGAGCAGTGCCGCGTCGGCTTCGGAGCCGCTGGCCACGTGGTCGGCCGCCGCGCCCGAAGCGCGAAGTGTGCGCAGCAGGCCATCGGCCAGGACCTGGTCGTCTTCGGCTATCAAAATTCGCATGGCTGTCTCCAGATACCGGCTGCCGGGATGCGGCGTTGGCGTGAGGCCTCTCGCATTAAATTTTAGGCCTTTGTGCGCGGGCGGTTTGCCGCCAGTGCTTCATGCACCACCATAAGCCTCCAAACCCAGTGCCACGACAGTTGCTACGTCCTGCCCCACTGCCTGCCTGAATTCGCCTTCAGCCTGCGCCACGGCGTGCTGGAAGGCTTCCAGCCACAGCAGACCGGTGGCCGTGAACAGCACCAGCCTGGCCCGCTTGTCGTGCGGGTCGGCGCCGCGAGTGACCAGCCCCCAGGCTTCGCACTGGGTGAGCAGATCGCCCATCGCCTGTTTGCTCATGCCGGCGCTGCTGGCCAGGTCGGTCAGACGTGAGCCATTGAGCGCGAGGTGACGTGTGATGTGAATATGCGCGGCGCTGACCTGACCTCTGGCTGCCAGGTTGGACAGCGTCAGTGGCACGTTGACATTGCGCGCCATCAGCCACAGCACGCGTTCGTCAAAGCGGCGCAGCGCCTGGCCCAGCAATCGGCCCAGATGGGTGATGCGCCAGCCGGGATCGGACCTTGGCAGCAGATCGGTTTCAGTCATACAGCATGCTAGCGCATTTAATCAGGCAAACTGACTAAAAATAAGGTTTACTTATTAAGACTACCCTCATAAAGTACTGGTCATGTATCCAGCATGTTGATAAAAACAGCCACTGGAAACCAGTCCCCACTTTTCGACACCATTGATATTCAAGGAGATTTTCATGGAACTCACCAGCAAATTGAACCCGGCACAAAACCCTGTCCAGAGCGCCGCCCTCAACACCGAAAAAGCCAAGGCGCTACAAGCCGCGCTGGCCCAGATCGAAAAGCAGTTTGGCAAAGGCACCATCATGAAGCTAGGTGCCGGCGAAGTGATTGAAGACATCCAGGTGGTCTCTACCGGTTCACTGGGGCTGGACATTGCGCTGGGCGTCGGCGGCCTGCCGCGCGGTCGGGTGGTTGAAGTCTATGGACCGGAGTCATCGGGCAAAACCACGCTGACGCTGCAGGTCATCGCCGAGATGCAAAAGCTCGGTGGCACCTGCGCTTTTGTCGATGCCGAACATGCGCTGGACATCCAGTACGCACAAAAGCTCGGCGTCAACCTGCAGGACTTGCTGATCAGCCAGCCCGACACCGGCGAACAGGCGCTGGAGATTGTCGATTCGCTGACCCGCTCCGGCGCGATTGACCTGATCGTGATCGACTCGGTCGCGGCGCTCACGCCCAAGGCCGAACTCGAAGGCGAAATGGGCGACTCGCTGCCCGGCCTGCAGGCGCGGCTGATGAGCCAGGCGTTGCACAAGCTGACCGCCACCATCAAAAAAGCCAACTGCATGGTGATTTTCATCAACCAGATCCGCATGAAGATCGGCGTGATGTTCGGCAGCCCCGAAACCACCACCGGCGGCAACGCGCTGAAGTTTTACGCCTCGGTGCGGCTGGATATTCGCCGCATCGGCTCCATCAAGAAAGGTGATGAAGTCATCGGCAACGAGACGCGGGTGAAGGTGGTGAAAAACAAGGTCGCCTCACCGTTCAAGACGGCGGAGTTTGACATCTGGTACGGCGAAGGCATCAGCCGCCTGGGCGAGGTGCTCGATTTGGGCGTCGCCGGC
>JANMBW010000360.1:0-2119 GCA_031360565.1 Polaromonas sp. | reverse complement strand
CAGTCCCTGGCCCGGATCAAACACAAATGGAATCGCCGCCGCCTTGAATTGTTCTGCGTGCTGCAGCATGGCTTCGCGTCCGTCGGGCGAAACAATACCGAGCTTGATATCGCTGCGCGCGGTCACCCGGGTGAGCTGCGCTTCGGCCATCGCGCCTGGATGGAAGGCCGTGATCTGATTGTTGTCGCGGTCGGTCATGATCATGGCTTGCGCGGTGTAGGCACCACTGATTTCACGTACAAATTCAGTGCTGATACCTTGGGCTTTCATGCGTGCAGCGTATTCGGCACCGTCACTGCCGACCGTGGCCATGGGCAAAGGTGTGCCACCCAGCTGCTTGAGCGCATAGGCAATATTGCCCGCGCAGCCGCCAAACTCGCGGCGCAGCGCCGGAACAAGAAAAGACACATTCAATATGTGAAGCTGGTCAGGCAGGATTTGCTCGGAAAAACGACCCTCGAAAGTCATGATGGTGTCAAACGCGAGAGAGCCACAAATTACAGCAGACATGGATTATTTTCAGTTCTTCAAAAGTTCAAGGATAAAAAGCCAGCACCCGGTAACCCGCTACGCGAAACGGTCCCGCTCCGGCGGCAGGGGTTGGTGCAGCAGACGCTGGCGCGGCAGCCGCTGAGAAATCGTTTCCACCGCTCACCTGCATCACGACCAGGCCCGCAAAATCGGTACCTGCAACCAGTCGCGCACTGGGCGCGCCCAGCTCAACCGGTGACAGTACGCGCCTCAGCACGGCCTGCTCCTGAGGATCGGTCAGCGTCACTTCGAGTGATGGCATGGCCACAGGCACTGCGCTCGTGTTCTTGATCAAAAAACTCAGCCGGTAAGAATCTGCGTTGAGCTTTTTAAATGACGAACTCTCGATGACGACGGCCTCAATGTGACGCAGCGGGCCCACTTCGCATTGCCAGGTGCGACACAGACTTTGCAGCAACGGTGTCAGTCCAGGCTGCAAGCTCGCCACTTTGTCACGGTGCTGAATCAGGACCTGAAGCGCCAACAAGCTGCTCAACAGCACGCTGGCCAAACCCAGCATCAGTCTGACCACTGGTTTGCGCCAAAAGGCCTTGCGTTGGGCCTCACGCACAAAAGACACGACAGGCGGCGTATCAGCGACATCAGCCGCATTGGCCAGATCAGCAGTCTGCTTTGCAGTCCCGCTAACAGCGTCATCCGAAGCCGGGTTGACCGTCTCAGCGGTTAGGCCTTGGCCCTCGGCGTTCAGGCGCAGGCTGCCAGATTCATTCAGGGCCGGGGTCTGTTGCTGTTTCTTCCATTCTGCCGGATCGAAGTCAGGGAGCCCGCCTTGAGTTGATGGTTTGACCGCAGGATGAACAGCGGCCGAGTCTGTCAAGGAGCTAGGTGGCGATTCAATTGCCTCAGCCAGTGCCTGGGCAGGTGGGCCATCCGACAAGGTTGGCGCAGGTGTCGGCTGGAGATGCAGCGAGGCATCAAAAACATCGGAGCAATGCCCGCATCGGACCCAGCCTTGTGAGACTTTAAGTTGGTCGGCAACGACTTTAAACGTCGTGCCGCAAGCGGGGCAGCGCGTGATCAGGCTCATCTAGCACCTTATTGTAGGCCGTGAAGACCTGTCAATCGCCGCCAGAACTGGCGGCTTGGCCAATGACTACAGCCGCGCCGTCATCAAAATCCAGCCTTCCTCCTGATCCGTCACCTCCAGGGCGCACCAGGGCGAATAAGCCTTCTGCAGCTCTTGGGCCTGGCGGTCCAATATGCCCGAGAGCACCAGACTACCGCCAGCCTGGACATGCGAACAAAGCAGGGGTGCCAGAACTTTCAAAGGTGTGGCCAGAATATTGGCCAGAACCGTTTGATAAAGCCCCACCGCTTGATCCGGCAAACCTGTCTTCAGGGCAACATGGTTGGCATCGGCATTGGCGCGAGTGGATTGCACAGCCGCTTCGTCGATATCCACGGCGTCAATTTCGGTCGCGCCAAATTTGGCTGCGCCAATCGCGAGAATGCCGGAGCCGCAGCCGTAGTCCAGCACACGACCCTGGAGCATTTTCGAGGATCCGTTTTTGGCAATCCAGCGCAAGCACATCCGGGTTGTGGGATGGGTGCCGGTGCCAAATGCCAG
>JANMBW010000513.1:0-3121 GCA_031360565.1 Polaromonas sp. | reverse complement strand
GAAACCGCCGAGGGGCAAAGCCGAACCCATGCGCTGCAGGTAGAAGTTTTGCGACTGACCCAGCTGGCCGAACAAACCCGTGCGCGCACTGAACAGATTCAGCTGGACATGGCCGAGATTGAAGCGCAGCTGGGTGAGCTGCAAGAGCGCAAGGTCACAGCCGAAGGGCGCTTCGAGGAGCTTGACATGCAGCTGGCTGACAGCCAGGAGCGGCACGCGCAACTCGACGACCGCGTGATCGAGGCCGAGCGCAAATTGAACGGCGCGCGCGAGCAGCAACGCGCACTGGAACGCCAGTCGCAGGAGGCGCAGTTCGCGCTGCGCAGTCTGGCATCGCGCCGCGAAGAACTCACACGCTCGATCCACATCGCGGCGCAGCAGGCCGAAGCCATTGCCGTCGAGCAGCAGCGTGCTCTGGAGGAGTTGTCACGCCTGACCGACGCGGCTGCCCAGGCCGGGCTGCAAGCGGCTTTGGGCCTCAAGCTTGAACGCGAGGCCGATCTGGGTGCCAAGCGCAGCCAGTACGACGACCTGACCGCCAAGCTTCGCGCCAGTGATGAGCGGCGCCTGCAACTCGAGCGCGAGCTCGACCCGCTGCGTCAGCGCATCACCGAGTTCCAGCTCAAAGAGCAAGCCGCGCGGCTGGGTTTTGAGCAGTACGCCCAGTTGCTGGGGGATGCCCAAGCCGATCTGCCATCAGTTGAACAATCGATACAGGCCGGAAAGGTTGGCATGAGCGGACTGCCTGCCGAGATTGACCGCATCAACCGTGACATCCAGTCGCTGGGCGCCGTCAATCTGGCTGCGCTGGACGAGCTTGGCACGGCGCGGGAACGCAAGCAGTTTCTCGATGCGCAGTCAGCCGATTTGAACGAGGCCATGTCAACCCTGGAAGACGCGATCAAAAAGATCGATGCTGAAACGCGCGATTTGCTGGCCAGTACTTTTGCCACGGTCAACGAGCATTTCGGCAAGATGTTCCCCGAGTTGTTTGGCGGTGGCAACGCCAGGCTGATGATGACCGGCGAAGAAATCCTCGACGCGGGGGTGCAGGTCATGGCGCAACCGCCCGGCAAGAAAAACCAGACCATCCATCTGCTGTCGGGCGGCGAAAAAGCGCTGACGGCGATTGCCCTGGTGTTTGCGATTTTTCAACTCAATCCGGCGCCGTTCTGTTTGCTCGACGAGGTGGATGCACCACTGGACGACGCCAACACCGAGCGCTATGCCAAGCTGGTGGGCAGCATGAGCAAAGAAACGCAGTTTCTCTTTATCAGCCACAACAAGATCGCCATGGAAATGGCCGAGCAGCTGATCGGCGTGACCATGCAGGAGCAGGGCGTGTCCCGTATCGTGGCGGTGGACATGGAAGCGGCACTTGGGCTGGCGGAGGCGGCATGATTTCGCTACAAATCGGCTTGGCCATGGCGGGCGGTTTGGTGCTGGCTGGTGTGGTGGCCCATGGCGCCTGGACAGCCCGAAAAAACCTGCCCAAACGCGCTTCGCCCGAAGCACCGCCGGCTGTTGATCCGGCGCCCCTGTCTGATAGCGGTCCAGGGCTTGAGTCGCCCCAGCAAGCGTATGAGCGGCAGGAACCGCACTTTCAGGACAGTTCTGGCGACGCGTCTGGCCTCGAGTCGTTGCGCAGACTGACGACTCTGGAGCGCAAGCCGGGCCTGGACGCCCTGATCGACGTGATCGCACCGGTGGTGCTGGAAGCTGTGGTGTCTGGCGAAGCGGCGCTGGCAGCCATGCCGACCACTCGCCGGGCCGGCAGCAAGCCGTTTGGCGTGGAGGGGCTCGGCGTGCTCAGCGGCGAATGGGAGTTCCCGGCTGCAGGCCAGCGCTACAGCGCCTTTCAATGTGGGGTTCAGCTTGCCAACCGGATGGGCGCATTGAACCAGATTGAATACTCGGAATTTGTCATGAAGGCACAGGCCTTTGCCGATGCCGTAGGAGGCGAACCGGAATTTCCAGAAATGCTCGATGAGGTTGCCCGGGCCCGGGAGCTCGATCAGTTTGCCAGCGCGCACGACGCGCAGCTGGGCTTCACACTACGGGCCTTGCACACCGCCTGGAGCCCTGGCTATGTGCAGCAAAGCGCGGCCAGGCTGGGTTTTGTTGCCGGATCGATTCCCGGGCGCATGGTACTTCCCGCGAACCAGACTGGCGGCGCGCCCCTGCTTGGACTGGCTTTCGATACCCAGGCCGCTTTGGCCGAAGACCCGGAACAGACTGCGCTGCGCGAGCTCATCCTGTCTCTGGATGTGCCGCAGGTGGCGCGTTCCGAGCAGCCCTTCATGCGGCTGCGCGAGGTGGCGGTTGCGCTAGCTTTGAGCATGGACGGCAGCATCATTGACGACAACGGCAATGAGATTCACGCCGAGGGGATGGACGTGATTGGTGCCGAGCTTGAACAGCTCTACGACATGCTCGATGCGCGTGAGCTGTCGGCCGGCTCGGTACTGGCGCGACGCCTGTTTTCCTGATGAACGCCGCGCCGAGCTTGCTGGCCGAGGTCGAGTCGCTGCGTAGCCAACTGCATTTTCACGGCCACCGCTACTACGTGCTCGACGACCCGCAGATTCCAGACGCTGAATACGACAGGTTGTTTCAGGCCTTGCAGGCATTGGAGGCTGCCCATCCCGAACTGGTCAGCGCGGATTCCCCGACCCAGCGAATTGGTGGCAAGCCGCTGGCGCAATTTGCCAGTGTGCGTCATGCGGTGCCCATGCTCAGCATCCGTACCGAGACCGATACCGAGGCGAGCGGGGCCCGGAATTTCGACACGCGGGTGCGCAAGGAACTGGGCCTGACGGAAGGTGACCCGCCGATCGATTACGTAGCCGAACTCAAGTTCGATGGTCTGGCCATGAGCTTGCGCTATGAGGCCGGTGTGCTGGTGCAAGCCGCCACACGGGGCGACGGCGAGACCGGCGAGGACGTGACGCAGAACATTCGAACCATCCAGCAAATCCCGCTTCGCTTGCCGCCGGGAACGCCGGCACTGCTGGAGGTACGCGGCGAAGTGTTCATGCGCCGGGCAGACTTTGAGGCCTTGAATGCGCGGCAACGAGAAAAAATAGCGCAAGGCCTCAAGGGTGAAAAAACCTTTGTCAAC
>JANMBW010000494.1:0-6353 GCA_031360565.1 Polaromonas sp. | reverse complement strand
GTTGACCAAGTAGCTTGTCGGGGAAAGCTGCACATCACCCCAGGCTTTTGCTACCGCACCGGTGTTGTCAATGGCAACCTTAAAGGGCAGCTTTCGGGTTTCGGCGTAGTTCACCACGTAGCTGGGCGGGTCGTAACGCATGGCGACGGCGATGGTGTCGTAGCCTTGAGTCTTGTATTTGTTGTGGGTCGATACGAGTTTTGGCATTTCAGCCACGCAGATCACGCAGCTGGTGGCCCAGAAATTCACCAAGGTCACCTTGCCTTTGAAGTCGACTGACGTTTGTTTGCTGCCATTGAGCAATACGAATGTCGACTCCGGCGCAGCCTTGGCACCACTGCAGCCTGAGAGGACCAATAATCCCCAAAAACCGATCGCCACAAAAGCAGCGCTACGGCATACTGAACTGTTTTTTATGGAGGAGAAATTCATCATGCAACGACGCCAGTTTAACCAGGTCAGTATCGGTTCACTGGGCGCTTTGATAATGGCCACTTATCAACAGGCCGAGGCCCTGTCCTTGGGCGACCTGTCGGGGATCAGCAATGCAGACGCCAACAACGGGCTGAAAACTGCCTTGGAAAAAGGTGCGCTCGCAGCGGTGGCCTTGCTTGGCAAACCCGATGGCTTTCTTGGTAATCCAAAGGTTCGCATTCCCTTGCCCGGCTACCTGGAAGACGCCTCAAAATTGCTGAAAAACTTTGGGCAAGGTCAGCGCATTGATGAGTTGGTCACCGCCATCAATCGTGCCGCTGAGGCGGCTGTGCCGATGGGAAAAGACCTGTTGGTCGGCGCGGTAAAGGCCATGAATGTCAATGATGCCAAAAAGATCTTGCAGGGCGGTGAAACCTCGGTCACGACCTTTTTTGCAGAGAAGACCCGTGACCCGCTGAGTGCGAAGTTCTTGCCGGTAGTCACCCGCGCAACCGAAAAGGTAGGACTGGCCAATAAATACAACGATGTCGCCGGTAAGGCTGCTGGCTTTGGATTGGTCAAAAAAGAAGACGCCAATATTCAGCAGTACGTCACCGGAAAATCGCTGGACGGTCTCTATCTCATCATTGGCGACGAAGAAAAAAAGATTCGCCAAAACCCGGTAGCAACCGGCAGTGCCATATTGAACAAAGTGTTTGGCGCTCTGAAATAAGCCCTTTTTGTTGGTGCCCGCTGACAAGGCAGCGCGTCACGTCCTAATCAGTTTTACCTCGCGCTACATCACTTTGGCCAATTCCATCACCATGATGGAGGCCAACTGAGTGCGCAGTCCGTCCCGGCTGACCCGGGTCATGCTGTCTGACATCCAGCCAGCCATCTCCAGTGTGTTGGCCGCGCTGGCGATCTCGATAAACGGAAAATTCGGTTCAGTTCTGCGGAGATCCTTGCGAAGCTCGTCGAACAGGTGGTTTCGTACACGTTCGTCGATGATGACCATATGCGGCACATCACGTTCACAAAAACGAATTCCCAGCGCGATGGTGGCGGCGAAGCTGGACATCAACCCCAGCGACCTGCCTATCGCTTCAATTTCATGTCGAAGGTCATCGTCGTCGGTAATGACCAGGAGGCGATGGCCGGCCAGCGGTTTCGACTCACTGTGCAAGGAGTCGAAACCGGTCTCCACTTCTACTGCGGTGATGCCTTCGAGGCGCTTGACTGTTCGTGGAAATTCGATCATCAAGCTGGTCTCGTAGCTAGAACCCACCCGGTCGACCGACACGCCCATGGTCCGCGCGATTTCTCGTAGCAGATACCAGTTGAGGGTGTCCTCGTCCGTCGATTCATCCTGAGGTGTTCCCGATGCAATGCTGTCGCTCGCCTTGATCAGCAAGATACCGTATTCAGGCCAGTTTTTCATTTCCAGCGTCACCACCAGCCGACGCCCCATGCTGACGGCCCAATCCAGGGCAACTTCCAGCAGGCTGGTCAGCAGTCCAGCGTCAACGATGACTTCCACCGGTTTCAAGCCGTGGTAGAGCTCAACACCTTGCTTTTTAAAGGCTTTGGTGCGTTCAAAAAGCAAGCCGCGCAACAGGTCATCAAGCTTGAGCCGTTCGTGCGATTGACGCAGCTGGCCGCTGGCCAAGCGTGCTATTTGCTGGCTTTGCATGGCGACTTTTCGAGCCGTGGCGAGTGCAGTTTTAAGCGACTTAACCTGCGCTGGGGTCAAAGTCTGCGTGCGTTCAAATTCAGATACAGCTTGCTGAATGGTGGCCAGTGGATCCGATAACTGTGTGCCAATGACGCCTGCCAGAGTACAGCCGATATCGATCGCCGGTTTGGTGTTGCTGTTGTCTACCGTGGGCGTCAAGGCAGCCGGAGCGGTTCCGGGAAAATCAGTTTGCGATGCCATCGGCTGCCTTTCGTTTTTTTAGAGCTCACGTCGATTGCTGCATAGGCATCGGCGACCTCGTAATTTATCAGTTTATCGGACCCGTTTTTATCCTGTCTTGTCTTGCCTTGCCTGAAGCTGCGCACCCCGCAATCAGGGGTCAAATCACGCCGCTGCTTTTGAGGCCGGACAACTTTGTATCGGGGTAAGCCAGCAAGCTGCGCAATATTTCTTCGGTGTGTTGGCCCAGCAAAGGCGGGGGCAGGTCGGCGCGAACCGGCGTCGCACTCAGTTTGATAGGGCTGGACACCAGCTGTAAACCGTCGTGCAGCGGGTGATGCCAATCGGTGACCATCTGTCGGGCCTTAATTTGGGGGTCGGCAAAAACCTCTGCCAGATTATTGATCGCGCCGCAGGGTACCTTGGCCGCCTCCAGCGCGCTCAGCCAGTCCGCTTTGCCGCGGGTTCTCATGACCACTTCGAGGATGGGTACGAGTTGTTCCCTGTTGATGACGCGGTCCCGATTCTTCGCAAACAAGGGATTGGTGCCCAATTCTGGAATGTTTGCCACCTGACAGAACTTCAGATATTGCGAGTCATTGCCCACAGCCAAAATAAGATAGTCGGTGGATCCGTCCGAGGCTGGAGCGACCTCAAACACCTGGTAGGGCACGATGTTCTGGTGGGCGTTTCCGGCGCGACCAGGTGTGCGCCCACTTACAAGGTAATTAGCGCCCAGATTGGCCAACATGGCAACCTGCGTATCCAGCAAGGCCATATCAACCTGCTGACCCTCGCCGGTTTTCTCGGCGTGGCGCAGGGCTGCCAGTATCGCCACGGTGGCGTACATGCCTGTCATCAAATCTGCCACTGCTACGCCGACTTTCTGGGGCCCGCCGCCCAGATCGTCGCGTTCGCCGGTCACGCTCATCAGGCCACCCATTCCCTGCACGGCATAGTCATAACCGGCTCTATCGGCATAAGGGCCAGTCTGGCCAAAACCGGTGACCGAACAATAGACCAGGCGCGGATTGATGGCCTTGAGCTTGGGGTAGTCCAGGCCGTATCGCGTCATGTCGCCAACTTTGAAGTTTTCGACAAATACGTCGCACTGTTCAGCCAGCTCACGGATCAGTTCCTGTCCTTCCGGTCTGGCGATATCGCAAGTGACGGAGCGTTTGTTGCGGTTGGTTCCAAGGTAATAAGCAGCTTCGGCAGTCTCGCACCCTGCAGCGTCTTTGAGAAAAGGCGGGCCCCAGGTGCGGGTGTCGTCGCCCGTGCCGGGTCGCTCGATTTTGATCACGTCTGCGCCCAGATCGGCGAGTGTCTGAGTACACCACGGGCCTGCGAGTACGCGGGACAGGTCGAGAACGCGAATGCCTTGAAGTGAGTTCATGCCCATCATTTTGACCGCATGTTGGTAGCGGGCAGCGGCTGATCGTCGTACAGTGGGTCAAAGAAAAATTTTCTGCCGTCGCCCCCATGGACCACCCGCTCAAGCAAAGGAAGAAACACCATGTCCTCCCGCAGCGTCCGACTCCACCGTGTACTTCGCTCCAAACCTGAAAAAGTTTACCGGGCCTTCCTGGAGCCTGATGCGATAGCCAAATGGATCCCGCCCTACGGGTTCACCTGCAAGGTGCATCAGATGAACGTTCGGGTCGGCGGTACGTTCAATATGTCGTTTCATAATTTCTCTACCGGTAACGGCCACTCGTTCGGCGGCGAATATCTGGAACTCGTACCGAACGCGTTGATTCGCTACACGGACAAGTTTGACGATCCAAAGCTACCCGGCGTGCTTCAGGTTACAGTGAAGTTGACGCCGGTTCTGTGCGGAACGGATATTGATATCGTTCAGGAAGGCATTCCAGAGGCCATTCCGCTGGAGATGTGCTACCTGGGCTGGCAGGAATCCCTGGCGCAACTTGCAACGCTGGTTGAGCCAGAGATCCCCGGGTAGTGAAAGCGGCGTGCTTCTGCTGCAGACCTTGCCGGTAGTTCCAACCGGGTCTCAATACTGCTTATACGGCAAAAATTTACCCGACAGCACGACATTGACCCGGTCGCCCTTCGGATCAGGCTGGCGCACGATGTCCATCGAAAAATCAATTGCACTCATGATGCCGTCGCCGAACTCCTCATGGATCAATTCCTTGATGGTGGTGCCGTAGACGCTGACGATTTCATACCAGCGGTAGATCAGCGGATCGGTTGGAACGGAGGTCGGCAGTGAGCCCTTGTAAGGCACCACTTGCAACCACTTTTGCTCTTCGGCGGTCAGGCCAAAGATCTTGCCCAGGACCTTGGCTTGTTTGTCGTCAAAGGTCATTTGGCCCAGGCAACCTGCCGTGACCCACTCCTTGCTCATGCCGACTTTTTTGGCAATGTCTTCCCATTTGAGTCCTTTGGACACCTTGACGGTGATAATTTTTTCGGTGATGTCGTTGCGGTTCATGGCAGGCTCCTTTTGTGGTTTGAATAAAAAAACTAGAAAATGCGTTCAGTGCGCGCCGCCGGGTTTGGCGCGCTTGATCAAAAAGTCGACGATGTGGTTGCGCAGGTCGTAGTAGCCATCGAGGTGATGCAACTCGGCGCGGGTGCGCTCCTTGGGCAGCGAGTTGGCGACGACCTCCCCGATGCCGCCGGGCACGTAGCCGTCTGCCGTCTCGGCGCCGTTGGTCATCAAGATGATGCGGTCGGCCAGCAAAATGGCTTCGTCCACGTCGTGGGTGATCATGAACACCGTCTGGTGCGTGTCGCGCACGATGCCCATCAGTTCGTCCTGAATCGTGCCGCGCGTCAGCGCGTCCAGCGCGCCGAAGGGCTCGTCCATCAGCAGCACCTTCGGTTCCATCGCCAGCGCGCGTGCGATGCCCACGCGCTGCTTCATGCCGCCGCTGATCTCGTGCGGGCGCTTGGTGATCGCGTGGCTCATGCCGACGAGGTCCAGTGCCGCCTCGGTGCGCGCCTTCAGCTGTGCCTTGGTCTCCTTGGCGCCGAAGACGCGCTCGACCGCCAGATGCACGTTCTCGAAGCAGGTCAGCCACGGCAGCAGCGAGTGGTTCTGGAACACCACGCCACGCTCGGGGCCGGGGGCGGCGATTTCGCGGTTGTCGCACAGCAGCACGCCGCTGGTGGGCAGCGTGAGGCCGGCGATGAGGTTCAGCAGCGTCGATTTGCCGCAGCCGGAGTGACCGATCAAGGTCACGAACTCGCCCTTGGCGACGGACAGGTCGATCTCGCGCAACGCGTGGAAGCGGCCCTTCTTGGTGCTGAACACCATCTCGGCACTCTGCACCTGAATGAAGTTCTTCATGGTTTCGGGCTCCTCAGACGTTGTCGTAGCTGAAACGCTTGGCCACCGAAATCAGCGCCCATTCGAGCAGCAGACCGACCACGCCGATCACCAGGATGGCGATCAGGATGTGCTTCACGTTGAGGTTGTTCCACTCGTCCCAGACCCAGAAGCCGATGCCTACGCCGCCGGTCAACATCTCCGCCGCCACGATCACGAGCCACGCAGTGCCCACGCTCAGCCGAACGCCGGTCAGCATGTAGGGCAACACGGCCGGGAACAGGATCTTCGTGACGATCTTCCACTCCGACAGGTTGAGCACGCGGGCGACGTTGAGGTAGTCGGTGGGGACGCGTTGCACTCCGACGGCGGTGTTCACCACCATCGGCCAGATCGAGCAGATGAAGATGGTCCAGATCGCCGCCGGATTGGCGGACTTGAACACGAGCAGCCCGATCGGAAGCCACGCCAGCGGTGACACCGGCTTGAGCAGGCTGATGAGCGGCGCGACCATGTTGTTCGCGAACTCGAAGCGGCCGATGACGAAGCCGAGCGGGATGCCGACCAGCGCGGCCAGGCCGAAGCCGACCGCCACACGCTCGAGGGAGAACAGGATGTTCCAGCCGATCCCCTGGTCGTTCGGGCCATTGCTGTAGAACGGGTCGGAGAAGACCTTCACCGCTTCGGCGAAGGTGGCCGCCGGCGTCGGGAAGGTCGTGCTCTTCA
>JANMBW010000484.1:0-4125 GCA_031360565.1 Polaromonas sp. | reverse complement strand
CTCGCAGCCGTATCACGCCGCCCGCTGGGGCATCTTGATCACGTTGCCAGCCCTACGCCCGCCCAGGTAGTCAGCCCACCACTGCATCAGCTTCACACGGTCGGCAAGGTAGGTCGAGCGGTGGTAAGCGGCCCTCACGCTGTTCTGTTCTTTGTGGGCGAGCTGGCGTTCAATCACATCAGGATTCCAGCCGCATTCATTGGCCACAGTGGAGAACAAGGCCCGGAACCCGTGGGCCGTAGCCAGATTCTTGTAGCCCATGCGTGCCAAGGCCGAATTGAAAGTGTTTTCGCTCAGCGGCTTGCTTGGATAGAAGGGGCTGGGGAACACCAGCTCACGGCCACCGGTAAGGGTCTGCATGGTGCGTAGCAGCTCCACGGCCTGCAGCGACAAGGGCACGCGGTGTTCGTTGCGCATCTTCATCCGCTCCGCTGGAATAACCCACAGCGCCGCGTCCAGGTCGAATTCTGCCCAGCGTGCGCCGCGTACCTCACCCGGTCGTGTGGCCGTAAGCATCAGCAGGCGCAAGGCGTTGACCGTGTGAGGGTCACCCTCGTAAGCGTCGAGCTTTTTCAAAAACTCGGGCAGCTCACGGTCAGGCATCGCGGCCCGGTGGTTCACTTCGCGGGGCTTGAGGATTTCAGACAGCACCAAGTCAAGCATGGGGTTTGAATCAATGCGCTCATGGGTCACGGCCCACCGGTACACCGACTTCACCCGCTGGAGCACCCGCCCGGCCTGGTCGCCTGCGCCGCGTGCCTCGATTTTTTTTATCGCCCCCATCACTTCGCCAGGCTTGATGCTGGCCAGCGGGCGTGCGCCCAGCTCGGGGAAAATATCGGCTTCCAGTGACGCGGTAATGCGTGCGAGCGTCACGGGAGCCCAGCGTGCAGACTGGTGCAACAGCCAGCCATGGGCTGCAGCTTCAAGGGTGTTGACGGCTTCATGTGCCGCCTTGGCTTTGTCGTTCTTGCGCAGCTCGCCTGGATCGCCACCGCCCTGCATCACCTTACGGGCATCTGCAGCGCGGTCGCGTGCGTCCTTGAGGGTGACGGCGGGGTAAACGCCAAGCGCCAGGCGCTTTTCTTTTCTGTCGTGCCGGTATTTCAGCCGCCAGTAGCGGCCACCGGCCTTTGTCAGCTCCAGGTAGAGCCCGCCACCGTCAAAGTGTTTGCCAGGCTCAATCAGGTTGCGCAGCTTCGCATCGGTCAGTTTCATGGGGTACCGTGTGTGTTGTGGGGGCACATTTGGGGGCACAAACACGATATCACACGGTGCTACAGAGGGAAATGCGGTTCCTGTTGGTGTACCACTAGATGCTATTAATATAATAGCTACATGTGCCCTTAATTAGCGAGCTGGGAGCCCAAAACACTCTAAAAAAAGCACTTGCCAAAGCGCCCGGCACACGTGAAAGCCAGCAGACCAAAGGGGCTGCCGGCAGATCAAGAGATCGGTCAGGCACCGCGCACCTGCCCGCGTGACACGATCACTTCATGCCGAATTTGACTTTGGCGTCGTTCTGGCAATTGTCCTTGGCTGCGCCAGAGAGGCTGTCACAGCGCTCTTTGACCGCCTTGTACTCGGCTTCACGTTTTTCCTCGTTGGCATCTTTCTTCGCGGCGTTGACCTTGTCGGATCGATTGCCGCTGTTGTCTGCCGATACTTTTGCAACTTTCGCATCTTCCTTGGCTTTGACGTGAGCCGCCTTGGCGTCCTTGACGCAAACATCCTTGGTGTTACCAGTCAGATCGTCACATTTTTCTTTGGCAGTGTCGTAGGCGGCATCAGCCTTTGCCATGCGGACTTTCTGGTCCTGCTTGGCGTCAGGTTTGTACTGGGCTTCCAGCTCTGCCTTGGCCACTTTTTCACTGCCTTTGGCCTGAGACACACAGATGTCTTTGGCATTAGCTTTCAGACTGCTGCATTTAGCGCGATTGGCTTTGTATTCGCTGGAGATTCGATCTTTCTGCGTCTTGTATTCGTCCTTGTTCATGGACAGGGCATTGCCCGCCATGGCACTGGCGATCACCGCAGTGAGCAGGAGTAGTTTGGTTTTCATGGTGAGTCCTTCAGATTCGGTTGGATGGCTGAGTCGAGTGATCTCAATAGCGCTCGAAAAAGTTGGTTGGATTTTTCTCGTGCCAGGCATTGACCTGCTCTTCGGCCTCTTGCTGGGTGATGCCGTGCCGTTCCTGGATTTTTCCCAGTAATTGATCGCGCTTGCCGGCAATCACGTCGAGGTCGTCATCAGTCAACTTGCCCCACTGTTCCTTCACTTTGCCTTTGAACTGGAGCCAGTTCCCAGCAGCTTGGTCTTGATTCATGGTTTTCTCCTGATTTGTCTTAGCAACACGATGGGGCGGTCGGTCGAGAGGCTGCGCAGATGAAGCGCCTGCCCTTGAACCCGACACAAGTTCACCGTAGACGCTATGGCCTGCCGGCACAGTAGGCCCGTGCAAGAATCAACCGTAGGCTCGTGCCTACACTTAGTTCAGTCGTTAGCGCGACCGCAGGGTGCGGCTGAGCAATGCCACCGGCAACAAGCCGACGAGTACCAGCGCCAATGCAGGTAGGGCTGCTTCCCCCAGGCGCTCGTCGCGAGCGAGCTGATAGGTGACGACCGCGAGGGTGTCGCTATTGAAAGGCCGAAGTACCAGCGTGGCAGGCAACTCTTTCATTACATCCACGAACACCAGCAGCGCCGCCGCAGCAACCGAGCGCTTCAAAAGGGGCCAGTGCACTCTGGCCATCAAACTCTTGCCGGTGGTGCCGAGCATGCGTGCGCTGTCATCCAGACTACTGGGTATGCGGGTGTAGCCGCTTTGCATGGCTTGCAAGGCGACCGCACTGAAGCGCACCAGGTAAGCCCAGACTATGCCCAGGACGGTGGCGGTGACCCAGTAGCCTGCGCCCAGTCCAGGCGCCGCAGATTGAAGCCAGCCCACCGGCACCAACAGGCCCACTACGATCACTGCACCCGGAACTGCGTAACCAAGGCTGGCCAATTGCAAGGCGCCGCGTGTCATCACGGACGACTGGCAACGAGCTGAAAACGACAGCGTCAGCGCCAGGGCTGTGGCCAACGCCGCGCTCAAACCCGCAAGCCAGATGCTGCTGAAGGCCCAACCCGCAAACTGTGACCACTGCACATCGTCCCAGCCACGCACCAAGGGCCGAAGCATAAACAGCACCGGTAAAACAAAACCCAGTGCAATGGGCAGACTGCAGACCAGCCAGGCCCAGGCCGCTCGCGCGCCGCGCAATCGCACCGGCGAGCTGTCTGCGCTGGAAGAACGCCGGCCACCCGTGCCCGCAAAACGCATGCGTTTTTGCGCCAGATGCTCGACGCGCAGCAAGCCCGCCACCACGATCAGCAATACGGTCGCCAATTGCGCTGCTGCGACACGGTTGTCCATCGCCAGCCAGGCTTTGTAAATTCCGGCCGTGAAGGTCTGTATGCCGAAGTAGCTGGAGACGCCGAAGTCAGCCAGTGTTTCCATCAGCGCCAGCGCCACGCCGGCAGCGATGGCGGGACGGGCCAGCGGCAAAGCCACCTCACGAATACGCCGTGAGAGCGAAGCACCGAGCAGGCGAGCCGCTTCCATCAGATGAACCGCACGCTCCGACAGTGCGGTCCGCGCCAGCAGATACACATAGGGGTAGAGCGACACCGTGAAGACCAGCACCGCCCCCTGCAGACTGCGTACTTCGGGCAGCAGCCGCCCCTGCAAACCAAAGGCGTCACGCAGGCCCGACTGGAGCGGGCCCGAATACTGCAAAAAATCGGTGTAAGCGTAGGCCACGACATAGGCCGGTATGGCCAGCGGCAACAGCAAGGCCCATTCAAAAAAACGTCGTCCCGGAAAATCAAAGAGCGTCACCGCACTGGCCGTGGCCATACCGACCAGCGCCACACCAAGCGCCACGCTGAGACACAGCACCAATGAGGTCAGCGCATAGTCGGGCAGTACCGTCTGCAGCATTTCTCCCAAAATGCCACGCGCATGGCCGTCAAACTGAAGCCATGACAAACCCACGCTGAGCACCGGTGACATGAGCAAGCCGACCAGCAAAGTCAGGGCAGCATGGGAGAGAAAGCGGCGGGACATGTTGGACAGTACG
>JANMBW010000182.1:0-10602 GCA_031360565.1 Polaromonas sp. | reverse complement strand
AGCTGAAAAACTGCTGCTTGAGGCCGCTGGCGCTGACGTCAAAACCAAGGGCAAGATCATCATTGCCACCGTCAAGGGCGATGTGCACGACATCGGCAAGAACATCGTCACCGTGGTCTTGCAGTGCAACAACTTTGAAGTGGTCAATATGGGTGTGATGGTGCCCTGCCACGAGATTTTGGCGCGCGCCAAGGTCGAAGGTGCCGATATCGTGGGCCTGAGCGGCCTGATCACGCCCAGCCTGGAAGAAATGCAGTACGTGGCCGCCGAAATGCAGAAGGACGAGCACTTCCGCATTCGCAAGATCCCGCTGCTGATTGGCGGCGCGACCTGCTCGCGCGTGCACACGGCCGTGAAGATCGCGCCGCATTACGACGGCCCGGTGGTGTATGTGCCCGATGCGTCGCGCAGTGTTAGCGTGGCCCAAAGCCTATTGAGCGATCAGGCGGCCAAATACATCGGGGAGCTGAATGCCGACTACGACAAGGTGCGCAGCCAGCACGCCAACAAAAAGCTCACGCCGATGTGGCCGCTAGCCAAGGCACGCGCCAATGCCACGCCGATCGACTGGGCGGCTTACACCCCGCCGGTGCCCAAGTTCATCGGTAGGCGCCTGTTCAAGAACTTCGATTTGGCGGAGTTGGCCAAATTCATCGACTGGGGCCCGTTCTTCCAGACCTGGGACCTGGCCGGGCCCTTTCCACAAATTCTGAAAGACGAGCTTGTCGGCACCGAGGCGGTGCGCGTCTACGCCGACGCCAAGCGCATGCTGCAGCGGCTGATCGAAGGGCGCTGGCTGACGGCTAATGGCGTGATCGGCCTGTACCCCGCTAACAGCGTGGGTGACGACATCGAGATCTACACTGATGAGTCGCGTACTGAAGTGGCCATGACCTGGCATGGCCTGCGTCAGCAGACCGAAAAATCGGCCGTGAACAACGAGGCCGGAGTGGGCGTGATGCGGCCCAGCCGCTGCCTGGCCGACTTTGTCGCGCCTAAAATAATTGCTCCTGAATTAATAGCTGAAAGAGCAATAAAGTCTGGGGCTAGCAGCCAAAAAAGCTCAAAAATCGCCGATTACATCGGTGTCTTTGCCGTCACCGCCGGCATTGGGGCCGAGAAGAAGGAAAAGTACTTTCTGGATGACCACGACGACTACTCGTCCATCATGCTCAAGGCGCTGGCCGACCGGCTGGCCGAGGCTTTTGCCGAATGCCTGCATCAACGCGTGCGGCAAGATTTGTGGGGCTACTCGCCCAACGAATCACTCAGTCACGACGAGCTGATTGGCGAGAAGTACCAGGGCATTCGCCCGGCACCGGGCTATCCGGCCTGCCCGGACCACAGCGCCAAGCTCGACATGTTTGCACTGCTGGGCGCGGGCGACATTGGCATGGCGCTGACGGAAAGCCTGGCCATGACGCCAGCCGCCAGCGTCAGCGGCTTCATGCTGAGCCACCCCAACAGCAGCTACTTCAACGTCGGCAAGATTGGCGACGACCAGCTGCAGGACCTGGCGCAGCGTCGTGGCGAGACGCCCGAACAGCTGCAGCGCTTGCTGGCGCCCAATCTGTGAGGCGGCGAGGCTTTCCGCTGGATCGACCGGAGTAAACTTCGCCACTCCCGGGCCTGCCTGGATTGGCCGGTCTCATCGCAACGACAAAGAAAGCCCATGCACCATGCGCAAGCCCTCTGATGTGGTGACCCCGCGTGATCGGTCTGTGCGCCGGGTCGCGACGGCTGTGGCTGGCACTGTCCTGACCCTGGCCTTGCTGCTGCAGACGACCGGCGCGGCCGCCCAGCAGACCGCCCCGAACTATGCCAGCAGCGAAGCTTTGGGTGTGGCGATGGAAGGGTGGTCTTATCCTTATCCGCTAGAAACGCTGCAGTTCGAGCTTCAGGGTCAGCCGGTCAGGATGCTGTACATGGACCTGAAGCCGGCCCAGCCGAACGGCCAAACAGTGCTGCTGTTTCATGGCAAAAACTTTGGCTCGGATTACTGGGCCGGTACCATGCGGGCCTTGTCTGCCAAGGGCTACCGCGTGATTGCACCCGACCAGATCGGCTTTGGCAAGTCGTCCAAGCCCGAGCTGCGCTACACCTTTGAAGACCTGGCGGCCCACACCGCGCGGCTGCTCGACCAGCTGCAGATTCCTCGCGTCGCGGTGATTGCCAACTCCATGGGCGGCATGCTGGGTGTGCATTTTTCGCGGCGCTATTCTGACCGCGTCACGGCACTGGTGCTGGAAAATCCGCTCGGGCTGGAAGATTACCGCCTGAGCATTCCGGCGCAAACAGTCGACAACCTGGTCAAGCTCGAAATGGCGCAGACGCCCGAGACCTACCGCCGGTTTTTGATGAGCTATTTCCCGGTGTGGACGCCAGCGCAAGAACGCTTTGTGGAGGTTTTCGCGCGGGTGCAAAAAAGCGGTGAGTATCCGCGCTTTGCCCGCGTGTCTGCGCTTACTTATCAGATGATTCACGAAGGCCCCATCGTTGCCGAATTACCCAAGCTGTCGGTGCCCACCTTGCTGGCCATTGGGCAGCTCGACCGAACCGTGTTTGGCCGACGTTTTGCGCCGCCTGAAGCGGTCAAGGCGCTGGGCAACTTCGTGCAACTTGGCAAAACGGCGCAGAAGCTGATTCCGGGTGCCAGACTGGTCGAGTTCGAAGGCGTTGGCCATGTTCCCCATCTGGAAGTGCCCGAACTGTTCCACGCCGCGGTACTGGAATTTTTGGCCAGCATCCCACCGTCGCGCTGATCAAGCCGCCGCATACGCGCCGGCGCAGTCGGCTCGGCGAGTCGAGCATTGCGGTTACAAAATCACACACCGGTTTACTATGTGGTGTAGCTCACATGGCATCCTCGCGCGTTGACAGGAGTATCAGTGTGATGGCGCTGACATCCACCGAGGGCTCCGCCGCGTAATCGTTTGCGGAGGCGCCTGGAGTGGAATTCGCGTAGCGCCATCGACTGGGTTTCATTTCTATTGAAAGGGTTTTGCCATGAATACATCAACCGACAGCGTCCAGCCTGGATCGTCCTCTGCACCCTCCAACGCCAAGCCACTGTGGGTCGCAGTGGGCGTTTTGGGTGCCGCAGTGTTGGCCATGGGCGGCACCATGCTGTACCAGCGACCGGCAGCCACCAGTGCTCCGGTAGCCGCGCTCACCCAGCCCGCGCCAATTGTGTCCACCGCGCCCAAGGGACTGGCACCTCAAGCCGCCGGTGACGATCTGGTAGAAAAGCCGGCCGCCGCGCCGGTCAAGCCTGCTCCTGCACCGGTCAAAAAAGCCGTGACGCAAACTCCACGGCCCGCTGCGGCGCCTACTTATTCCAGCGCCAGCGGTGGCCCGGCCAACACGCCGCAACCGCAAAAGCAGGCGTGCTCATCCTGCGCAACCGTGGAGTCCGTCACGCCGATTCAGCGTTCGACCAAGTCCGACGGCCCTGGTATGGGCGCCGTCGCCGGTGGTGTGCTGGGTGCCGTGCTCGGCAACCAGATGGGCCAAGGCAATGGTCGTACGGCTGCCACCGTGCTGGGCGCAGTGGGCGGTGGATTTGCCGGCAATGCGATCGAAGCCAACATGAAAAAGGTTACTGTCTATCAGGTCGGCCTGCGCATGGAAGATGGTTCACGCCGTACGATGGAAATTTCACAAGCCCCGGCAGTGGGCAGCCAGGTGACCGTGGAAGGCGAAAACCTGCGTATGCGCTGAGTCGATGGAGAGGGGGAAGCCAGAGGCAGCACTCTGGCATCCACCCGGCTACCGGCGGTATGCCAGAGCAGACAAATGCTCTGCAACCCCATGATTACCAGCGGCTGCAATGCTTTCGCGCTGAACCAGTTCCCGATCCAGAATCACGGCAAGTTTTTTCAGCCCCGGCCCCTGCATCATGGAATTGTGAGAACCCGGAATGCGGAATACCCGAATTCCTCCTTCCACATACGCTTCCCAGCCCAGGTGTCGGCCGCCCTGTAAATACTGCGTCGTCGCATCTTCAGCCTTGAACAAGACGATACCGTCCGCATAGCACCCGGGGGCATACCGGTTTTGGGCTTCCACAATCTGCTTGAACAGGTGCAGTTCTGTCAGTTCAGGGGAAAGCCATTCCCCACTGCGGAGCTTTTCCTCAATCAACAAGCAATCACCGTCCAGACGTTTGCCTGATTTTCGGAGCCGGTAACGCTCCGCTACAAATTCAAACCGCCAGCTTCGCGCCAGCCACAGCTTCCTGAAAACCCCCTGTTTTCGTAATGCCGCTTCTGGCGTCAGGGTGTCTATCATCGCCAGCAGCGAAACTGTGGCTCCTGCTTTTTTCAACTGCTGCGCCATTTCGAAGGCAATGACTCCGCCGGCCGAATAGCCGATCAAGTGATAGGGGCCGGTCGCGTCTACTTTTCGTATCGCGGCTACATATTGGGTAGCCATCGCCTCAATACTCTTCAGAACCGTCAGATGCCCGTCAACGCCTTGCGGTTGCAGGGCATAGACCGTCCGGTGTGGCCCCATCGTCTGAGACAGTGCCTTGAAGTTGAAGACATTCCCACCCGCGCCGTGAACACAAAACAAGGTGCTACGTCTCGCGTCGCCATGGCATATCGCGACCAGCGGAGACCATGCCCGATGCCGCAGGTGGCTGCTGCTGCCCGAGCTGGGTAGCCGCATCGAGCGACCTGCCTCGCCGCTAGGGTGCATGCTGCGATGGATGAGCTCGGCAAAATCTGCCAACCGGGGTGCCTCAAAAAGAGCGGCCAGCGGAAGGTCAAATGAGATCTGACGCCGCAGCTTGGCATACATGCGCACAGCGGTCAGGGACGTTCCGCCGAGTGCAAAAAAATCATCAGTTCCACGGACCACCGGTAGTTCAAACAACTCCCGCCAGGTCGCTGCCACCATTGATTCCACGGCATTCAGTTCTTGCGGGATAGGAGCGCCCATGACTGAATTCGGCTCAATGCCATGCGCTTCGCCTGGGTTCGGTCCCTCTTTAACTTCTGCTGTCCTGGGGTTGCTGGACCCGTCGGCCGCCAGCTTGCGGGCCAGTGCCCGAATGCTTGAAAACCGGACCATGTCGGCAAGCACGACGCTGTGCCCTGTCGCGGCCTGCAAGCGTAGCAAGGTCTCCCGCGCCTGCGAAAAGTTTCCGCCACTTGAAAAGAAGTCCTCATCTGCGCCCAGGTGGTCGGTGCCAAGCACTTCTGCCCAGATGGTGGCCATGACGCTCTCGAGTGGGTTGTTGAACGAGTTCTCCAGGCCGGCCTGCCGATGCTTTGTCGTCAGGGCCAGCAAGGCAGGCCGATCGATCTTGCCGTTGGCCGTCAGCGGAAATGCCCGCAGCACCTGCACGGAGGTCGGAACCATCGTGCCAGGCAACACGACGGCTGCCGCTTTTTGCAACTGGCTGGGCTCCAGCCGTGCGTCCCCCAGCGGCACAACATAGGCCACCAGTTGCCGATCACCAGACCGGTCCTCTGGGGCCAGCACGACCGCTTCACTGACCCCGGGCAGCTGAGCCAGCGTCTTTTCCACCTCGCCAAGTTCGATCCGGTGACCCCGAATCTTGACCTGATGGTCGATCCGCCCGACAAACTCGAGCTGGCCGTCTGGCCGGCGTCGGGCCAGGTCACCCGTCCGGTAGAGCCGGCCGCCTGGCCTTGCCGGGTCGGTAATAAATTTTTCAGATGTCAGTTCTGGTTGGCGCCAATAACCGTCGGAGACGCCGTCGCCGCCCACCAGCAATTCACCGGTCACCCAGGCGGGACACTCGGCGCCAAAGGCGGTTTTAAGCCAAATGGTCGTATTGGCAATCGGTGAACCCAGCGGCACAAACTCGTCATGCTCGGACAGCTCGCAGATATTGGACAAGACGCTGATCTCGGTCGGGCCGTAGACGTTGAAGACCTTGCCCGAAACCAGGCTGCAGAGCTCCTTGGTCAGCTGCAGGGGAAAGACTTCGCCGCCCGCCATCAAAACGGATAACTGTGACAGGCCCGTGCGGCAAACGCTGTCTGCCATCAACACCGCCACCATCGATGGCGTGCAGAACAGGTGGCTAATGCGGTGGTCCACCAGGGCTTGCGCGGCCGAAGCCACGGCGACATTTGAAGGATGGATCACCACGGTAAAGCCCAGCGTCAGCGGCCACCACAACTCTGCCACCGAAATATCAAACGAAAAACTGGTGACGGCAAGCCACCTGCCCCCTGGCGTATGGGGTATGGCTTTGCGAAGTCCGGCAAACAGGTTGAGCAGCCCCCGATGCGTCACCAGCACGCCTTTGGGCCGACCGGTAGAGCCCGAGGTATACATCAGGTAGGCCGTTTGCGGCACGAAACTCGGCGGAAGGCTTTGAAATGCCGGTGAGCCAGTCGCATCAGTAGCGTCGGTGAGGCACAGATGGTCGGGCCCGATGCCAGCCAACCCGGCCAATGCACAGGTCGTTAGAACAAGTCGGGTCTGCGAGTCCTCAACCATGTACTTCAGACGTTCCGGTGGGTAGTCAGGATCAAGTGGCAAGTAGGCAGCCCCGGTCTTGAACACCGCCAGCATCGCCACGACGATGTCCACACCCCTGCCCAGGCAGACGCCGATGATGTCGCCAGGCTGCACCCCCCGCAATTGAAGTCGACCCGCCAGGGCGTTGGCGCGATGCTCCAGTTCGCCATAAGCCAGGGTGCTACCTTGATGACTGACTGCCGGATGATCCGGCGTTCGCAGGGCCTGCTCCCCGATCAGTGCCTGAACGCTGGTACCTGTGTCGTATTCGGTGGTTGTGTGGTTAAGCGCTTGCACCAGGGCCGCCTCGCCTGCGGGAATCAGCGGCGTCTCGGCGAGGCTTGATCCGCGGCTCCAGGCGACGACAAAAGCCGAAAAATGCTCAGCCATGGTTTGTAGCATCGCAGCGGAAATGGCTGCAGCATCTGCCACCAGCGTTGCCTGGTGGCTGCTCACTGCCAGCATGAAAATCATGTTGGCCGGTAGCACCTGATCGCACTTGTTCAAGCCGACTTTTGACAGCCGATCCAAACTGTTGGCATCAAGCCCCAGGCGCACCGGCAGATCGTTGAGAAAAGGGCCTACTCGCTGAAGCTCAGCGATTTTCTGACGGCTCAGATCCGCCACTTGCAAGTGATTCAAGTCTTGCGTCAAAGTCAAGTTCAGTGGCACCCAGCGAGAAAGCCAGGCGTCAAGCCCTGCTGCTTGCTGCGTCAATGCCTGATCGGTGTACAGCAGCGTGACTGTCTCGCGCGACGTCAATGCAGCCAGCCAAGCACAAAAGGCGGCACCGAGATCGAAGCCAATATCAGCTTGTTCAGGTAAGGACAGCCTTACGATATGCGTTGGCCGGTCTCCCGATGCCGGTCCATCCTGCACACGGGGGTAGGGCAACTCGATGGGGGCGATATCGGTGAAGGTCATGCGCCAGAACGCTTCATGTTTCTTCAACTGAGCTCCTCTGGCCACCAGCGCTTCAAGCTGTCCTTCAAGAGCATGGGGCAAACAGGTGCCGGGCGTCAATTGTTGACCTGCCGGCTGGCCCGACAGATCGAGGCATCCGTTCATCACCACATCGTGGTCGATCGCCGCGATCTGCAGGGTTTCTTTGTCAGCGCGCACGATGTAGCCGGGCGGGCCGGACGCTGCATGGGGCAGCGCCACGGCTGAACCTGCCAGCACAACGGTATGGCCCAGAAAAACTTTGGCACGCACAAAATCGTTGGGCAACGGTCTAAAGTCGAGTGCCGATACCTGCGCCGCGACATCTCGCGCCGGGCTTGAAAAGTTAACCGTTCCGCCAGCGTGTGGCAGTGGCGGTTTAGGGGCTTGCGGAGGCACGCCTGATACGTGCCGCCGCAAGTCGTTTGTGCCGATGTCCGCGATCATGGATGTGAAAGCGGCCAGGCCGGCTTCATGGCATTTGGCGTAAACGCTTCCTGCGGTGTCCAGGCGAGAAACACTAAAAGGCAGTTGGCCAATCACGTCCGCTTGCGGCGGCGCGGCGCGCATGTCACGCCAGGTCACACCATGAAAAAGTTTTTGGTCCAGTAGTGCCCAGCTGGGCGCGTGCGCTTGCGCAAACGGTGGCTCAAGCGACAAGTGAAGCTGCACAGCCAAGGTTCCGGCGGCTGCCGCCCAATGGTCGGGGAGCGAGGTACCTTCATCGACGTAGAACAGAAAGTCGAAGGGCTGCTCCAGACCCGGTAAGGCGTCGCCCGTAGAGGCGCTACAGGGGGGGGCCTGTTTGGCGGCCCAGTGACGCACAGCAGAGCCGTTGGTCACCACATGGACCAGAATGTGCCCCACACGGCAAAACGCCTCGGCACAGTCGATCACCAAGCTGGTCGATCCCGCAAAAACCGCACGTATTTTCTGCATCCGTTAGACCGCTCGTCGCTCAGGCGGCTTGACGCTGGCTGACCGGAGGAGTTCTCAAACCGGTGAAGTCGTCCCAGTTGTTCCAATCGAAATCATTGATCTGGCGATATCGAATTGGGAGTTCAGATGTTGAATCGAGGCCATCACCCAGCATGGTCACGACGGACGCCATCCATCCGGATGGTGTCTGCAGGGGGATGGCCAGGGCCCGCTGCGTTTGTCCCCGCACAGCGCCGGACACCTCAAATCCCTGCAAGGCGCGCGCGCCGTATTCGAGCAAGGGTTGCCCCTGCACCAGACCTGTTCCGGCGGCTTTCCAGAAGGCCTCCAGCACGGTCCAGTAAAAAAGAAATTGTTTTGCAGGATCAGGGCCCAGCTCCGAATCGCGCTGCCTGACAGGAGGCAGCTTCATCCAGGCATGCAGGAGCTCCAGGTCGGCTGCTGCGGGGTAGAGTGCTTCGACATCGATACCCAATGGGGCCAGCCCGGTGATTACAAACACGGCCAAACCGTGAGCATGCGCATGGCTGAAATACAGAGGGCAGGGATGATCACCTTGCCAGATCGGAATTCCGGCTGGGGACCGAGCAATCGACACCTGGCTGACCGGAATCTTCAAGGCTTGCGAGAGTCCCATCCGTCGCAGCGAATGCGCCAGAACATAGGTGCGCTGGTCTTCGGGGTCCAGAAAACGCGCTGCCCGCGCGCGTTCATCCTGATCCAGCCACGCATGCATGAGCTGCCATTGCGCAGTCGTCACGATGCCAGGTGAGGCCATCCACATTTCTACTCCGGTCACGCCATGTCGCCGTTAAAACTCATGCTGTCAGTTTGCCGTGCAAAACAGACTGCGATGGCATCCCTGAGCCGGATGAGTTGTAGGACGACACCAATGTTGGCGACCCACTTGCGACCGCGTCAGTACTCATTAATTCGAGCTGAGGCCTACGTAAAAGCTGGGGTTGCAGCTATCAATATAATAGCAATCAGAGTATTTCACTCAGGATTGCTGGGCTGACTTGACCTCCATCAATTCACGGGCAGTAAGCGTGAGCCAAGCGGCGGCGATGCCAGCCGCCGTCCAGCTGAGGGCCAGTCCCACCGCCTGTTGATCGTCAAAGCGATAAGCATTGCAAAGTCGCACCGGCGCGTCGCCGTACAGCCAACCCGCGATGCCCATCATCGGTAGCGTGTTGCCCAGAAAGAAGCCCTGCAGCACCTGACCCGCCGCACGCCATGACAGGCGCAGAGCAACGCCACTTAATACCAGCAATGTGAATTTGGCAACTTCAGTCGGTGCATGGGTCAATGCCAGATCGAGCAGTCGGGGAACCATGGCGAGCGCCATCACCAACGCGGCAAACGTCAGCCCCGCAATGCCGTGAGCATTCCATGCTGCTACACGCTTGCGCCAAGCGACGGGGGCGGCTCCGGCAATCAACGCACCTGCCACTATCAGCGCCGGAAATTGCAGCAGCATGTGGCTGGCCATGCGCGACTCCAGCCCTACGCGTAGTGGCCAAGTAGCTAGCAACAACACCATAACCACGCCAATCCATGGCTGATGTCTTGCGTGCGGCATGCAGGCGGTCATCCCTTTTCTCCGCCCTTGCGGCCCATTGCGGCTAAATGGTGCGCATAGGCCAGTGCGGCTTCGCTGTCGGTATCGTCAAAAATCCGCACCAGCTGACCTTGCGGGTTCAACACCAGCAGCGCGGCATTGTGCTCAAAACCGCCTTGTCCATCAGGGATCACCACCACGCCCCAGTGCGCGAGCAAGGCGCGCAAGGCGGCATCGTTGACTGGGGTGGCGAATTGCCAGATGGCCGGGTCGGCCTGCATCTGCAGACTGTACGCGCGCAAGGTAGCCGGGCCATCCTGCACGGGGTCAAAACTGATCGACAGCAGGCGAACCGCTGGCTGGGGATGTGAAGCAGGCGGCGCGTTTTGCAGCGCCGCCTGCATTTGTTGCAGCGTGTTGCCGAGCGATAGGCAGATGGACGGACAGCGGGCGTAAAAAAAAGTCACCACCGTGACCTTGCGACCGTCTGCCAGCAAGGCAGCCAAGGGCTGGACGCTCTGCGCGGCAGTGACGACATCCATCGCCGGTGCAGCGACCGGTGCTTGCAAAACGCGCTGCCGCCGCGCGCCTTCTGCGGTCCAGACTGAAAAATTCAGCGTCAGCCAACTGCCTAAAGCAAAGGCCAGCGCGAAAAAAAG
>JANMBW010000181.1:0-3479 GCA_031360565.1 Polaromonas sp. | reverse complement strand
GTAGGCAGTCGTGAAATAGCCATTGCGGCTGACCGCCAGCAGATTGGGCAGGCTCTGGCTGTTGTTGGCTTGCGTGCCTATCCCGAATACCAGAGCACCCCTGACCACTGCCGCACCGGGGTCCGGCACGGCAGGCAATGTGATGATGGAGCCATTGTTGTTGGTGGCAAACAGGGCAATCGGCTGCTGGATTTGTTTGGAGACAGGCACCGCTGCATCGGCCACTGCAGAGCCCGAAGCGCTGTAGTAAAACCCGTTCATAGTTTGCGTGGCGCAGGCCGAACCGCAATCCTGCAACAGGTGCCCAATACCCAGTACGCCGTTGGCGCCCAGTGCAGTGATCGAACCTTTGGACACGCCGCCGATTGAACACGCAGCCGGAACGGCTGGTGCAGTGTTGTCTCCGGCAAGCTGAAGCGGCAAATTGGCCGCTTTCTCGCCGGCAATGTACAAGTCCGCCGACACCACCGGTCCCCACAGGTAGCTGTTGTCAATGAATTGCGCGCAATTGAGCAACGGCTGGTTGCGGCTGTCGGCCACCGCAGGCAGCGGCAAGGTGAAGGCCTCGGCCAGCAGGCGTAAACCGGAAGATCCGGTGTCGACAATGACGTGATCAATCACCTGGCAAGCGTTGGCGCTACCCGGCATGCAAACCGTGACGGTGGTGTAAAGAATGTTGACGCTGCGGCCTGTCGGACCTGCATCGACCACCAGTGCCTGGACGTTGCTGCCAGCGGGCACGGGTGAAGTCAAGGTCGATGCCCCGACGCCAGGCCCTGCGCCGCTGCCACCACCCCCCCCGCCGCCACCGCAAGCTGACAGCGCCATGAGCAAAACCAGCCCAAGCGCGGCGACCAGTCGCGAGCGTGGCGAGCGTTGCGAGGGCAAACCTGAGAAGTTGGTCATGCTTTAAAACCTTGATGCAATGAATTTAAGGAAGCAAGCTCGACATCGACAGGCCGCCTGGCACCCGCGCAGGCAAGTAGGCATGTCCGGAAAAACTGCCCATGCGCCCCCTGGAGACCACCACCAGTCCAGACTGCTGCGAGACCAGTGCGCCGCCCACCACACCCGACTGGCGTTTTTTGCGGGCGAGCTCCTCAAAAGCCGGATAGGAGTCGCCGAAAAACAGGCGCCAATCGGGCAGTACCGGCCCGTCCCAGGTCACTGCAAATACATTTCCACCGGGCAAGGCAAATTCCTCCACCCGTGTGCCGGTTGGCAGCACAGTCTGGTGGACGGTGTAGCGCGTCTCGGACGTCGGAGTCTTATCGGAAATGGCCGCCAGACGCGATGCCGTCTCAGCCCGTTTGGGCTCGGGGTTGTGGGGCACTCCACCCAACGCCGCCAGCGCGAGCGACGACCCGGCCGTTAATGCCAGCGTCAATGGCCCTGTCAACATCAGACGATGAAAAATGTTCATTTACCGTCACCTTTCAAAGCATTCGCCTTAAAACATCTACAAATCTACAAATCCTTACCGCTCAACCCGGATGATGCCCCCGTCCGATACCGCTGGCCGGCTTTAGTTCAAACGACCACTGGCTCATGCTCCAGCAGGATGCCGAATCGCTCGTAAACACTGGTCTGGATCGCCTTGGCAAGCGTCATCACTTCACCGCCCGTCACCGGATCGGCCTGGCCACCCCGATTGACCAGCACCAGCGCCTGCCGGTCGTGCACTGCAGCATTGCCGATATGTTTGCCGCGCCAGCCACAGGCATCAATCAACCAGGCCGCCGCCAGTTTGACCGAGCCATCTGCCAGCGGATAGTGGACAATTTTGGGTTCGCGCTGGATGATGTCAGCGCACTGTTCGTGCGACACAGAAGGGTTCTTGAAAAAGCTCCCAGCATTGCCCAGCACCTGGGGGTCCGGCAGCTTGGCGCGCCGGATGTCGACGATCCACTCATAAATTTGTAGCGGCGTCGGTCCACTGGATGCTGGCTGCAGCGCCATTTGCTCCATTTTCTTGGCAATATCGGCATAACCCAGCACCGGCTTCCAGTTTTTTGGCAAGGCAAAACGTACCCGGGTAATCAGCGCCCTTCCCATCAGACCAAAGCCCGGCTGACCCGCAGCGTCGGGCTTGCTGGTGTGTTTGAACACCGAGTCGCGGTAGCCAAAGGCGCACTGCGCGGCATTCAGCGTGAAGCCCTGACCGGTGTGCAAATCCACCGCGTCGAGTGACTCAAATCGGTCTTGCAGTTCCACCCCGTAGGCACCAATGTTTTGCACTGGCGACGCACCCACCGTGCCAGGAATCAGCGCCAGATTTTCAAGACCGGGGTAGCCGTTGTGTAGCGTCCAGTTGACCAGCTCATGCCAGTTCTCGCCGGCACCGGCCTCCACAATCCAGGCTTTGGCGGTTTCACTGTGCAGTCGCTTGCCCATGATCTCGACCTTGAGCACCAGCGGCCTGACATCACCGGTCAACACAATATTGCTGCCGCCACCCAAAATAAACTTGGGAGCAGCGCGGAGCTCTGACTGGGCCAGCAGATCGGCGATGTCCGCCTCACTTTTTACGCGGACCAGTGCCAGCGCCTTGGCGACAATCCCGAAGGTGTTGGAAAACTGGAGCGGAACATTTTTCTCGACTAACATCCTCCAATTGTCCCACCCCTGCCGATGGCTCACTGCCGGACGGAAAATCATGCCTTCATTTGATACTGTGCTGGAAGCCGACCTGGTGAAGGTCAAAAATGCGGTCGAAAACACTGCCAAGGAAATCGGCACCCGCTTTGACTTCAAGGGCACCTCGGCATCAATCGAGCTGAAAGAAAAAGACATCATCCTGATTGGTGACAGCGATTTTCAACTTGACCAGATCAACGACGTGCTGCGCAACAAACTGACCAAAGCCGCGGTCGACGTGCGGTTTTTGGACATTGGCAAGGTCGAGAAAATCGGCGGCGACAAGGTCAAGCAGGTCTCCAAGGTGCGCAACGGCATCGAGACCGAGTTGGCCAAAAAAATCCAGGTGCTGATTAAGGGCAGCAAGGTCAAGGTGCAAGCCGCCATTCAGGAAGACAAGGTACGCGTGACCGGTGCCAAGCGCGACGATTTGCAAACCGCCATGGCACTGATCCGGTCGGAAAATGCGGATTTTCCGCTCAGCTTCAACAACTTTCGTGACTAGCCCGATGGCGCTGCGCCTGGGCTGGCGAGCCTCCGTCCGTGCTGCACTGGCCGGGCTGGTTGCGGCGGCCATTGCAGCTCCAGCGCATGCCGGATCGGTCGCGCTCGCTGGCATGCTAGGCGGCAAGGCGCTGCTGGTGGTCGATGGCAGCGCACCCAAATCTGTTGCAGCCGGCGAGAGCCATCTGGGTGTCAAAGTCATTTCCACCCATGGTGAGAAGGCGGTCATTGAGCAGTCTGGCAAACGCGCCACCCTGCGTGTCGGTGAGGCACCCGTACACCTGGGCAGCGGGACCAGCAACGCCCGGGGTAATCGAATCGTGCTCACTGCGGGCAGC
>JANMBW010000438.1:0-2870 GCA_031360565.1 Polaromonas sp. | reverse complement strand
CTTGACCTCGTCGACAAACCACTGCGCCTCGGCAAAGTCGCTGGCCGACTCGTACACCCTCACCGGCTCGCCGGGGCCGGCCTCGGTGCGCAGGTTTTTGCCCAGGCGCTTGCTGTTGTGGCTGATCAGTTCGTTGGCTGAATCGAGGATGTTGCCAAAGCTGCGGTAGTTGCGCTCAAGCTTGATCTGATGCTGCACGTCAAACTCGCGCACGAAATCGGCCATGTTGCCGACGCGGGCGCCGCGAAAGGCGTAAATGCTCTGGTCGTCGTCACCCACGGCGACCACCGAGCCGCCCGGCAAGGCATTCGCGTGTGGGTCGGCATCGGCACCCTGCCCGGCCAGCATCTTGATCCAGGCGTACTGCAGCTTGTTGGTGTCCTGAAACTCGTCAATCAGGATATGACGAAAACGGCGCTGATAGTGCTCGCGGACCGGCGCGTGGTCACGCAGCAGCTCGTAGCTGCGCAGCATCAGCTCGCCAAAGTCGACCACCCCCTCGCGCTGACACTGCTCCTCGTACAGGGCGTAAAGCTCCACTTTTTTGCGGCCCTCTTCGTCGCGCGACGGCACATCCTTGGCGCGCTGACCGTCCTCCTTGCAGGCGGCAATAAACCACATCAGCTGCTTGGGCGGGAAACGCTCGTCGTCCACATTGAACTGCTTGCACAGCCGCTTGATGGCAGACAGCTGGTCCTGCGTGTCCAGAATCTGGAACGCTGCCGGCAGAGCGGCCAGCTTGTGGTGTGCCCGCAAAAACCGGTTGCACAGGCCATGAAAAGTCCCTATCCACATGCCACGCACATTGACCGGCAACATGCCAGACAGGCGCGACAGCATCTCTTTGGCTGCCTTGTTGGTAAAGGTCACGGCCAGCACCCCACCCGGCGAGACCTGGCCGGTCTGCAGCAACCAGGCGATGCGGGTGGTCAGCACCCGGGTCTTGCCGGAGCCCGCCCCGGCGAGAATCAACGCGTGGGTGGCAGGCAGGGTTACCGCTGCCAGTTGCTCGGGATTGAGGTTGTGCAGAAGGGGCGAGCCGGGCGCGGTGTCAGAAAGCATGGCTCATTGTAGAAAGGCCAGCTGAAGTCTTTCCAAGCGCGGGGTTCTGCTACCCGTTTCACCGCTCTGTGCAGTGGCTGCGGTACTCGCTCTTTCAGTCGCCCGCCATCAATTGCAGTGCCAGATCATTGAGCCGGTGACCGGGCTGCACCAGAGCATCCAGAATATCGAAGTGGTTCAGGCCCAGCATGGCCTCGCGCACCGGGACCGTGGCGCTGCCCCAGGCCTGTTCAATCAACTGGTTGTGGCGCAAAAATTCTTCACTTTCGTTCGCACCGGCCACGGTGTATAGCTTGCCTGCTAGTGGGCGCGGCAGCCAGGCCGGACTGGCTTGCCTGACTTGCTGGGGCGTAAGGCGCAGCGAATCCTTCAGGAAGGGGGTTTGCATGACGGAATCGAGTTCATACAGCCCGGAAATCGACAGCGCGCGGCGCAGCAGCCCTGCAGGCAGATCCTTGGCATAGTCGGTCCAGCGGCAGGTCAGCAGCATGGCCGCCAGATGGCCACCGGCCGAATGGCCGATCACGGTGATGTGGTTCGGGTCGCCGCCGTGCTGCGCCACGTTGCAGTAGGTCCAGGCCAGTGCCGCCACCATCTGCATGACGATTTCGGGAATGGTGACGGTTGGGCACAAGTCGTAATTGGGAATCACCACGCAAGCGCCTTCACTGGTGAAGGCTGGCGCCACAAACGAGTGATCGGCCTTGTCCAGTGAACGCCAGTAACCGCCATGAATAAACACCACCACCGGCGCGCTTGCCTCGGCAGACGGAAACACATCCAGCGTCTGGCCGGGGCTTTGGCCGAAGGGCAGGTCCAGCGCACAAGGCTGCGACGCCCGGGCCTGCGCCGAGGTTTGGCGCCATCGCTCGAAGATCGCTTCATGTTCGGGCACCAGGGCCCGGTTGTTGTACATGCGGTCGAGCCAGGCGGGGTCGTATCGTGTCATGCTTGTTCCTAATGTGGCATGGCTGGGGCCAGAGAAGCCTGCATCTTGGCACAGTCGGTCCCTTGACAAAAATCAAGGGTAAACCCTAATTCTAAAAATGCTCCTAAAATCGTATTCTGTATACAGAGTACAAACATGACCTTGCAGCTGATCAAAATTACCTCCTCGCCCGATCTCGTCGATCAGGTTTACCGTAGCCTGCTCGACGCCATCAGCGACGGCACGATTTCACCCGGCGCCCGCATCATGCAGGAAGATATTGCCGAGCAACTGGCGGTGTCGCGACAGCCGGTTCTGCAGGCCCTGCGGCTGCTGAAAAAAGACGGTTTTGTGCTCGATGCGCCCGGCCGTGGCGTATTGGTGGCACCGCTCAAACCGGACTGGCTGATGCAGGTGTACCAGGTCCGCAGCGCGCTCGACGCCCTGGCCGCCAGACTGGCAGCGCGAGCCCACTTTCAGGTCGACCCGAAGCTGATCAGCCAGGGACGCGTTGCGGCGCGCAGCAACAAGATCAAGGCCATGATGGCGGCAGACGTTCAATTTCATGCCGCCATTTACGCGGCTTCGGGTAACCCGCTGATTGCCCAAAGTGCCCAGCTGCATTGGCAACACATTCGGCGTGCCATGGGTGCGGCGCTGCAGCTGTCCACCATGCGCGAATCGATTTGGGATGAACATGAAGCCATCGCTGCTGCCATTGGAAAGGGCGATGAGGACCTGGCTGAGAGTCTGATTCGCCAGCACGGCGAAGACGCCTGCCATAACCTCGTGCATCTGCTGAGCACGGCCCTCGATGAGTCCGGCGTTTCTACCCTGAAGTTCAGCGCCGCCAAGCCTTAATCACTTTTCCCAACCTGCC
>JANMBW010000408.1:0-2677 GCA_031360565.1 Polaromonas sp. | reverse complement strand
CAATTTGGCGGTCAGCCAGGCCGATCAGTATCCCAGCTTGCGCGGGAGCCACAAGGCCAGTTCGGGAAATGCAATCACAGCCACCAGCACCATGAACATGGCCGCCAACATCCAGATCACCCAGCGTACGGTTTCTTCCATGCGTACATTGGCGATGCGGCACGACACCATGAGGTTAACAGCCAGCGGCGGTGTGAACTGGCCCAGCGCCACCTTGAGGGTAAGGATGACGCCAAACCAGACCGGGTCCCAGTTGTAATGCTGAACAATGGGCAACAGCAGCGGCACAAAAATCAGGAAGATGGAAATACCGTCAAGGAACATGCCGACGGTGATCAACATCAAGATCAGCAGCGACAAAATCCCGTATTCGCCCAGACCAGACTGGGTGATGGCACGGGTCAGCGGATCAATGACGCCCAGGGTGCTGAGCGAATACGCAAAGATGCCGGCCAGAGACACGACCAGCAAAATGACGGCAGAAAGTTCGCCCGATTCGCGCAAAATCTCAAACAGGTCACGCAAGCGGATCGTGCGGTGAATCACCATGCCGACAAACAGCCCGTAAAACACCGCCACCACTGCGGCTTCGGTGGGCGTGAACCAGCCCGCGCGCATGCCACCCAAAATCAGCACCGGTGCCGCCAGGCCCCAGATGGCGTCGCGAAAGCTGGCCCAGAACGCCGGGCGGGGCATGCTGGCTTCCAGCGCGCCCATTTTGTGTTTCCGAGACAGCCAGACCGACGGCACGATCAGGGCCAAACCCGCCAGAATGCCCGGAATCATGCCGGCTGCAAACAGCGCCGGCACGGAGGCGTTGGGCACCAGTACCGAATAAACAATAAAGGCGATGGAAGGCGGAATCAGGATGTCGGTGGCGGCCGCCGCGCCCACCACGCTGGCTGAAAACGAAGCCGGATAACCGGCTCGCGACATGGCCGTGATCATCACTCCGCCTACCGCCGCCGCGCAGGCCGGCCCCGAACCCGAAATGCCGCCCAGAAACATGGCCACCGCAATCGCCACCAGTGGCAACATACCTGGCCCGCGTCCGACAATCGCCACCGCAAAGTTGACCAGCCGCAGCGCGACCCCCGAGCGATCAAAAATCGAACCGACCAGCACAAACATCGGAATAGCCAGCAAGGGGTATTTGCCCAGACCGGCATAGAAATTTTGCGGCACGGCGAGCAAACCGAACCACTGTGCATCGGCATTGGCCAGCGCGATCGCAGCGGCGCCCGCCAGACCCAGTGCCGCCCCAATCGGCACACCCACCAGCATCAAAGCGATAAACGCTAGAAAAAGCAGGGTCGGGATCATGCGCGACGCCCGCGACGTATGAACAGGCCGACGGCACGCAGCGCGATAGCCATCGACAAAATCGGCAGCCAGATGGAATACCACCACTGAGGAACCCCAATGCCGGGCGAGGTCTCGTTGTAGCGGTAGTCATCCCAAACCAGGCGAATGCTGAGCACGGCAATCAGACCAAACAACACGGCGACCAGCACCGCGCCCAGGCGGGACAAGGTTTTGCGCCGGGCCAGGGAGCCGCTGTCGGAAAAATACTCGATGCGGATATGCCGGTCGCGCGCCACCGCTGCGCAGCTGCCGACCAGTGCCAGCACAATCATCAGGAACACGGAAAATTCTTCAGTCCAGGCAAACGATTGGCTGGTGAAATAGCGCGCCAGCACATTGGCAAAGGTGATCAGTGCCAGGCAAGCCATCACCACGACGGTGAGCCAGTCTTCGATTTTGAGTGGCACCTTGACGGGTTCATCGTGCTCGGGCAGCGCTGGCGTGACTCCGGGTGCGTCGGCAGTGTCTGGCAGCAAAGACATGGAGAGAAGGCTTTTTTAGGGGTGGCTGGGCACGGCTGCCGGTTGGCGCGGTGAGTTTGGAAACCTTGCGGATGTTAACTGCTGGCGTCGGCTGCAAGGCTGTTGGACCACTAGGGCGCTTGATTTGCCGGTGCGACAATTAAGCCTATGACCTCCGCGCCCCCAATCAATCGCCTTACCTTGACCCGCCCCGACGACTGGCATGTGCATGTACGCGACGGCGAGGCGCTGCAGACTGTAGTGCCGCACACCGCGGCCCAGTTTGGCCGCGCCATCATCATGCCCAATCTGCGACCCCCGGTGACGACGGCTGCCCAGGCGGTGGCTTACCGCGAGCGTATCCAGGCCGCTGTGCCCGAGGGAGTCGCCTTCGAGCCGCTGATGACGCTCTATTTGACCGACAACCTGCCGCCCGATGAGATCCAACGCGCCAAAGAGGCCGGCGTGGTCGCAGCCAAGCTCTATCCGGCGGGTGCCACGACCAACAGCGATGCCGGCGTGACCGAGCTTCGCAAGACCTATAAAACGCTGGAAGCCATGCAGCGCGAAGGCCTGCTGCTGCTGGTGCACGGTGAAGTGACGTCGCCGGAGATAGACCTGTTTGACCGCGAGGCGGTGTTTATCGACAGCCAACTGATTCCGCTGCGCCGCGATTTCCCGGAACTGAAAATTGTGTTTGAGCACATCACGACAAAAGAGGCCGCCCATTACGTCCGTGACGCCGGTGCATTCACCGGCGCGACCATCACCGCGCACCACTTGCTGTACAACCGTAACGCGATTTTCACCGGTGGCATTCGCCCGCACTACTACTGCCTGCCGGTGCTCAA
>JANMBW010000398.1:0-5047 GCA_031360565.1 Polaromonas sp. | reverse complement strand
GTCACCCACAGTTGCCTGATCGATGAGCGCCACGTTCGCCTCGCGATGGGCGGCGACTACAACGCCTGCCCGCCAGCGAAGGGCGTGCGGCAAGGCGGCGGTGAGGAATCGATGACGGTGGTGATCACGATTGAGCCGGTGTGAGTCCCGGCTGGCTGGTTGCAGACTCAACGTTTGACGCGGTCCGCCACTTCCCGACCCAGTTCGATCACTGCCATCGCGTAGTAGCTGCTCCAGTTGTAGCGGGTGATGGCGTAGAAGTTGTCGGTGCCGGCGACATACTGTGGCGCGTCCGGGCCGTTGAGAAGTTCTATCAATGCCAGCGGGCCCGGGTGCTCCAGTGCGGCACCCTCCAGCACGGCACCCTTGGCGGTAAAACTTGCCACGCTAAAAGTCGGCAAGATGTCGGGTGCCATCAGGGCGTCCATGTCGAGCCGGCTTTTGTCAAAGCGTACCGGGTAATGCGTGGGCATGCCAGCTTGCCAGGCGAAGGCCTTGAAGTAGCTGGCGACCGAACCAATCACATCCGCAGGGCTGCCCCACAGGTCGATTTGCCCATTGCCGTCAAAATCCACTGCGTACTTGACCACGCTAGTCGGCATGAATTGCGGCATGCCCATGGCCCCGGCGTAGCTGCCCCGGGCTTCAAAGGGATCGGCACCACGGCGGTTTTGCAGCGTCAGAAACTGCTCGATTTCACCCTTGAAAAAGTCGCTGCGCTCTTTTGCTCGCGGATGACTGGCCGGAAAGTCAAAGGCCAACGTGGTCAGCGCATCCATGACCCGGAAGCTGCCGGTATCGCGCCCGTAAATGGTCTCGACGCCAATGACGCCGACAATGATTTCTGGCGGTACGCCGTATTCCTTTTCAGCCCGTTCCAACGTCGCCTGATTGGCTAGCCAAAAGCGCACACCGGCCTCGATTCGAATCGGATCAATGAAGCGGCTGCGGTAGACGCGCCAGTTTTTGACAAAGGGTTTGAGTGATGGCTGCATCAGCCTCTGGATGACCGGAATGAAGCGGGCCTGGCCAATTGCATCACGCACCCAGGCGGGATCCAGGCCGCGACGGTTGGCAAGGTCGTCGGCAAACTGCATGGCTTCATCGCGCAGGGCGTATGGCGGTCCCGCCGATGGGGCAGGCGAGGCGACGGCTATTTTTTTTAGGCCTTTGGCATGACTGGCCGGTAAATGGATTGTGCCAAAAGCTATCAAAAAAGTAGCACTGAGGATTAGGCGCAATCGTGAGGCGGAGGTGGGAAAAAGTGTCATGCGAGGCAGGTGGTCGGGTGGCTCTCGATTTTATGCGGGCCACACCAGCTCGCGAAATTGCCGCTTGAGCTGACGGAGTTGCTGACCTGGAGGTGGCACGCCCTCCGGTGACCTGGCTGGCGCATAGCGCTGGCGCTCCAGCGCCATCAGCCAATCGTGCAGCGCCTGCTGGGGCGGTCCCTTGCCCTGTGCAGCGTGGGCTTGAAGCAGCCTGGCCAGTTGCCGTGGCGAACTGGCAGCCGTGCTGTCCATCCCGGCCCGGGCCAGCCGCTTGCGCGCGCGCTCGAGCAGGCGCAACCAGGGATCGTGCTGGGTGTGGTCCCACAGTGTCCAGGCCGCACCCACCAAGCTGGCCAGCACGATGGTTCCCAGCAACACATAACTGAGGTCTTGCCAGCTGGGAGATTGAAAGCCGATGTCCTTGAGCAGATTGAACTGCTTGCTCTGGGTGTAGTTCAGCACCCACTGGTTCCAGCTGTTGTTGACGGCCTCCCAGCTTGCCCTGAGCTGCAACATCAGGCCGGGACTGATGTTGCCCAGTGTTTGTGCCACCACGCCCTGGGGCGCACTCAGTCGCTGGAAGGCGCCGGTGCGTCCCGGCGCGACCGCTGAGGTCGGATCCACCCTGACCCAACCCCTGCCTTCGTGCCAGACCTCGGCCCAGGCGTGGGCGTCGCTTTGACGGACCACCCAATAGCCGTCGACCTGGTTTTGTTCTCCGCCCTGGTAGCCTGTGACGATGCGGGCGGGTACTCCGAGCGCGCGCATCAGCAACACGAAGCTTGACGCAATGTGCTCGCAGAACCCTTCTTTGCGGTCAAACCAGAATTCGTCAGCGGTATTCTGGCCGTACAGCCCCGGTTCCAGGGTGTAGCGGTAGCCGCCGGTGCGCAGCCGATTGAGTACAAACTCAACCAGCGCTGCGCTGCCGGCATTCGCGTAGCGGGGGTCGCCGCGAATCTGGCGGGCCAGGTCCAGTGTGCGCGGATTGAAGCCGCTCGGCAATTCAACAAATTCACGCAGACCGGCTACTGGTCGGGTCGGGCCATGCCGAAAGCTCGGATAGCTTTGCGCCCGGTAGCGCACCAACTCGGTCAGCGGACGGTTGACCAGCCACTGCAAGTCGGCCTGCATGAGGGACTGGTAACCCGGTAAGACCGGTTGCTGCGTGGCCGCTTCCATCACAAAAAGCCAGGGGCGCTGGGTCGGCTCCAGCGTGACCTCATAGTTGACCGGCGGCCCCTCGACCACCAGGTTGTTCGCCAACTCAAAACGCGAGGAAAAACCGAACCGGGCCGCGCGCCATTCCCGGCCATCAAACTCTGACAGCACGGGTCCGCGGAAATACAAGTCCTGCTGCGCCGGCGTCTGACCTTCGAACTGGATGCGCATGGCCACGCTTTCATCGAGCGCGAGCGAGGCCATGTTGCCTACCTGCATGGTCTGGCTCAGGCCGCTGCGACCGGCCATAGCGTCGCTGGGTACCCCCCAGAGCGGCGCCAGTCGGGGAAAAAATAAAAACAGCACCAGCATGATGGGCGCGCCCAGGGCGGCCATCCAGCCGGCCGTTTTGGCTGCCTGCAGCAACGGCGGCTTGCCCACCGGCATGTGGGTATTGACCAGCACGGTCAACAACCCGAGTAACCCGAGCAGCATGCTGAACGCGGTCAACAAAGACTGGGAATAAAAAAAGTTGCTCAGCATGCAGAAAAAACCAAGAAAGAACACCACAAAGGCATCGCGTCGGGCGCGCAGTTCCAGCGTCTTGAGGGTTAGCAACACCACCAGCAGCGTGACGCCGGCATCGCGGCCCAACAATGTGCGGTGGCTAAGCAGTGTGGCGGTAATCGTCAGGGCCAGGAGCCCAAGCAGCCACCAGCGACCCGGTAGCGCCCGGTTGCACACGGCCAGATAGCCGCGCCAGATCAAAACAGCCGCCGCCAGCAGACTGCACCAGATCGGCAAGCGGGCCGTCTGCGGCAGCAGTACCCAGGCAATGACCAGCAGCAAAAACAGCGTGTCGCGGCTGTCCCGTGGCAAGTTGCGCAGCTGGTCTGTAAGGCGATTCAGCATAGCGCCAGGGCCTCCAGACACTGTCGCTTGTGCGCTTCGCCACTGGCTGGGCTGACTTCATGCGACGGCAGGCGCAGTCCATAGTCCAGCCCCAGGCGGTCGGCCAGCAATACCCATGCGCACAGACGCGACAGTCGCTGTTCGGTATCGCCCGGACCCGATCGCAGCAGTTCCAGCCAGAGCTCGTTCTGCTGCGCTTGCTGGGTGTCTCTCACCACCAGGCCGCCGCTTTCACCGCCGACCTGCCCATCTGTCTTGGCGGCCTTTCTCCAGACCACTCGCTTGAAGGGGTCGCCCCGGCGGTAGCTTCGAACGCCATCGAATTCACCGGCGTTCTGGGTGCGCGCCGCGGCGCTGGCGGTGCCCGATCGTGGCTCACCAGCAGGCAAGGGCGGTGGATGCGGCTCGGGCGCGGGATAGACCAGAATCTGCGCGGCGGGCCGCCAGACCGTCCAGACCCGAAAGGTGCCCAGCGGGAAGCGGGTCTCTGCAGTCAGGGTGGGCAGGCGGTGCAGGCCACGCCGGGCCGGTGTGAAGCCGACCTCAACGCTGGAGCTGCCTTGAGCCGGTACGTCGGTCCAGGCCCAGTGGGCCTTTCCAGGCGAGGCACCGGCGATTGCTCGATCGAGCACACTCAGGCCGATGGCGTGGCGCGGGGAGCCCCTGCTATTTGTCAATTTGACATCAAACGTAGCCATAGCGCCCATAAATTGGGCTTTTGGAGCTATTAAATTAATAGCTAACCCACGCAGTGTGGCATGGCAGACATGCATCCCGACCAGCCCGCTGCCGGCCAGCAGGAAGGTCAGCATGTAGCCCAGATTGAGTTGGTAGTTGATCGACGCGACCAGCAGCACCATCAGGGTAAAGCCCAGCATCAGCCCGGCCCGGGTGGGCAATATGTAGACCGTGCGCTGCGTCAGCGTGACCTGATCGCTGAGCGGCAAGCGGTTTTCAAACCAGGCGCGAAAACGGCGGCGCACGAACCTAAAAGGATGCGTGACGATTGCCTGCACGGCCATGTCGCGTGTCAGGGCAGGGCGACGGCGTCGAGCATGGCCCGTACCTGCTCGATCGCACCGCGGCCCGCATCACTGACAGGAATCAAACGGTGGGCGGCAGTTTGCGGCAGCATCGCAGCGATGTCGTCCGGCGCGACGTAATCGCGGCCATCCAGAAAGGCCTGAGCTTTGGCCGCACGCATGATGGCAATGCCGGCGCGCGGGCTCAGACCCTGCAAGAACCAGCGGCCCGAGCGGGTCGCCGCCATCAGATCCTGCAGGTAATTTAAAAGCGGATCGGAAGCATGCACGAGCTGGACCTGCCTTTGCAATTCGAGCAGTTCATGTGGTGCCAGCACGGCTTGCAGACTGTCGACCATATCGCGGCGGTCACTGCCCTTGAGCAATTCCCGTTCCGCTGTCCGGTCTGGGTAGCCGAGCGAAATCCGCATATGAAAACGGTCGAGTTGCGACTCGGGCAGGGCATAGGTGCCCAGCTGGTCGTGCGGATTTTGCGTTGCGATCACGAAAAACGGTACCGGCAGCGGACGGGTCGCGCCTTCGACGGTGACCTGCTTTTCTTCCATCGCTTCGAGCAGCGCACTTTGCGTCTTGGGGCTCGCGCGGTTGATTTCGTCCGCCAGCAGCACCTGCGCAAACACCGGTCCCGGGTGAAAGACAAAGCTTTCCTTTTGCCGTTCG
>JANMBW010000365.1:0-2128 GCA_031360565.1 Polaromonas sp. | reverse complement strand
GCCTTTGCTGCCCAGGCCTGCGCCGTCACGCGCGACCTCGGCCTGGATCCGGCCAAGGTCAACCCCAACGGCTCGGGCATTTCGCTCGGTCATCCGATTGGTGCGACGGGCGCGCTGATCACGGTTAAAGCCCTCTACGAGCTGGAGCGCATCAAGGGCCGTTATGCGCTGGTGACCATGTGCATTGGTGGCGGCCAGGGTATTGCCGCTATTTTTGAGCGGATGTGAACCGGTCAAACGTGACCAGCGAGGTCATTGGCTAAAAAGCTGTGTGCGCTGGCCATCGGCCAGTACATCCGGAACACATTGTGCTGGGCATCCAGCGGGCCGAGCAGCGCACCGGGCTTGACCTGCAGAATCAGATTGCTGAGCAGCCGCACTTCGGTATCGGTCAATCGCCGCACGATGTGGTGGGCGCTGACTTCGCTCGGGTGGTGCAGCCCGGCGGCCTGCACCAGTTCCTGCAGGGCGTGCAGGGTGCTGCGGTGAAAGTTGTGCACCCGCTGGGCTTTGTCCGGCACCACCAGCGCTTGCTGACGCACCGGGTCTTGCGTGGTAACGCCCGTCGGACAATTGCCGGTGTGACAGGTCTGAGCCTGAATGCAGCCAAGCGCCATCATGAAGCCGCGCCCGGCGTTGCACCAGTCGGCGCCCAAGGCCATCAGACGCATCAAGTCAAACGCACTGACCACCTTGCCCGCCGCGCCGATGGAAATCCGCTCACGCAGATGCACACCAATCAGGGTGTTGTGGACCAGCAGCAGGCCCTCTTGCAGCGGCGCACCCACATGGTCGCTGAATTCGACTGGCGCTGCGCCGGTTCCGCCTTCGGCACCATCGACCACGATGAAGTCAGGGGTGATGTCTGTCTCGAGCATGGCCTTGACGATGGCAAACCACTCCCACGGGTGGCCAATGCACAGCTTGAAACCGGTGGGTTTGCCGCCAGAGAGCTGGCGCAGGCGCGCAATGAACTGCAGCATTTCGACGGGCGTTGAAAAGGCGCTGTGGCTGGCCGGTGAAAGGCAATCCTGGCCCGCCTGAACGCCGCGTGCCGCGGCGATTTCTGCAGTGACTTTGGGGCCCGGCAAGATGCCGCCGTGGCCGGGCTTGGCACCCTGGCTCATTTTGAGTTCAATCATCTTGACCTGCGGGTCACGCGCATTGGTGGCAAAGCGTTCGGCATTGAAGCTGCCATCGTCGTTGCGACAACCAAAATAGCCCGAGCCGATTTCCCAGATCAGATCGCCACCATGCAGGCGATGGTGCGCGGAGATGGAGCCCTCGCCGGTGTCATGGGCAAAGCCACCCAGTCTGGCGCCCTGGTTCAAGGCCTGGATGGCGCGGGCCGACAGGGCGCCAAAACTCAGCGCCGATATATTGAAAACGCTGGCGAGGTAGGGCTGGGTGCAGGGCTGCACCGACCGGGATGGCGCATCGGGCCTACCGCCAATCCAGACGCGAAAATCATGCGTGCTCAGATGCGTCGGCATCATCGAGTGGTTGACCCATTCGTAGCCCTGCTTGCCAACATCAAGGTGGGTACCGAACGGCTGGTTGTCGGGTTCGCCCTTGGCGCGCTGGTACACCAGCGAGCGCTGGTCGCGTGAAAACGGCGTGGCTTCGCTGTCGCTTTCTATGAAGTACTGACGCATCTCGCGCCGGATGTCTTCAAACAGAAAGCGCAGGTGACCTATCACCGGGTAGTTGCGCAAAATCGCGTGACGCGTTTGCTTCAGGTCGTAAACGCCGAGCCCAACCAGGCCGCTGCATACCAGCAAGGCCAGCCAGCCAACGCCTGAAATGATCACGCTGAACAGCGCCAGCAGCACGCCGAATCCGCACAATGCCAGGAAGGTGTAGCGCGCTGGAAAGTCGGGAAGCAGGTCATCGAGTCGCTTGAGCATGGCGGAACTTTTCATGGGTGGCAGGGTCGATTCGTTTGGTCGGCAGATACACTTTCGATCATAAGAGCGCCCGGTGGTGCTCAAGCCAGTTTGTATGAACTCTGATGCTCTGGGTCGCTCGTCGGACGCCTTTCTTGCAGTCGAAGACTTCGACGAGCTCGATGGCATCCTGGACGAGCTGCGCACCCGCTACGACGAAACCCCGCAGTGGGAATTTTGTG
>JANMBW010000338.1:0-2061 GCA_031360565.1 Polaromonas sp. | reverse complement strand
TACCTGCGCTGGACCGACACCACAGACACGATGGTGGTAACCTTTGGCGAGCTCATTCAGGGTGCCAAAACCGGCCGCACTAAGCGCCAATACTGGAGCCGCCACGGCAACCAGTGGAAAATCTTTTACGAAGGAATCATCGGATGACATTCACGCTGTCTGCCTCCCCGCGCGTCGGGCGCATTTCTGCCGCGCTGGCGCTGGCCGCGCTGCTTGCCGCACCATTAACCACCTTCGCACAGACCGCCGCACCCAAGGTGAAGTTTGTCACGACTGAAGGCGATTTTGTGGTCGAGGTCTATCCCGACAAAGCGCCCAAAACGGTTGCAAACTTTTTGCAATACGTCAAAGACAAGCACTACGACGGGACCATTTTTCACCGCGTGATCAGCAACTTCATGGTGCAGGGCGGTGGCTACACCCCGGCCTATGCCGAAAAGCCCAAGCGCGAACCCGTGGTGCATGAAGGCCGTGAAGCACTGGCCAAAGGTGGCGACAAGAATGTTATCGGCACCCTGGCGATGGCCCGCACCAATGATCCCAACTCGGCATCTGCGCAGTTTTTTATCAACGTCAAAGACAACGACTTCCTGAACCCGACCGTGATTCCGCCTGGCGACCCGGTGGCCAAATTCGAATTTGGCGGCCAGACTTACACCAACGTCCCGCGGGCTCAGCTCATCAACGCCCCGCAGCTGTTTGGCTACACCGTGTTTGGCAAGGTGGTAAGCGGCATGGATGTGGTCAACAAAATGAAAGCTGTGCCAACCGGCGCTGGTGGACCGTTTCCAACCGATGTGCCCAAAACTCCTGTGGTCATCAAATCCGCAAGTCTCGTTAACTAATCTATTCATCCTCCAAGGACCATCATGAGCAACCCGAAAGTCGAACTCCACATCAAAGAACACGGCGTGATCACGCTCGAACTCGACGCTGCCAAAGCGCCCAAGACCGTAGCCAATTTTCTCAGCTACGTGAACAAGGGCCATTACAGCAATACCGTTTTTCACCGCGTCATTCCGGGCTTCATGGTGCAGGGCGGCGGCTTTGAAGTCGGCATGAAGCAAAAGCCTACCGATGGCGAGATCGAAAACGAAGCCACCAACGGACTGAAGAACGACAAGTACACCGTTGCCATGGCCCGCACCAATGCGCCGCATTCGGCCAGCTCGCAGTTTTTCATCAACGCATCGAACAACGGCTTTTTGAACCACACTGCGCCGAGCGGATCGGGCTGGGGTTATGCCGTTTTTGGCAAGGTCGTCGCGGGCAGCGAGGTGGTGGACAAGATTGAAGCTGTCAAAACCGGCAACAAGGGCGGTCACAGCGACGTGCCGCAAACCGACGTGATCATTGAAAAGGCTGTGGCGCTTTAAGCCTGCATTTCCCAGAGCGTCTATGGCCCAGGCCGTGCCACCGATCGAGGAGTTGCTTGCTCCACCGATCTGGCGCACGGTCGATTTCATTTCAGACCTGCATTTGCATGCCAGCGAACCAGCCACGTTTGAAGTATGGGCGCGCTACCTTCAGGACACACCGGCCGACGCGGTGTTTATCCTAGGCGACCTGTTTGAGGTATGGGTGGGCGACGACGTGGCGGGCCCCCTCGACTCGGACCTTGAAGCCAGCTTTGAAGCGGGTTGTGTGCAGCAGTTGCGGCAGGCCGGTGACCGATTCACGCTTTTTTTCATGCATGGCAACCGCGATTTTCTGGTCGGTCAGAAACTGATGGACCAGTGCCACGCCACGCTGTTGGCCGACCCCACCGTTCTGACTTGTGCGGGCCAGCGCTGGCTGTTGTCGCATGGGGATGCACTGTGCCTGAGCGACGTGGACTACATGCAGTTTCGCGCGCTGGTGCGCAGCGCGGCGTGGCAAGCCGATTTTCTGGCTAAACCCCTGGCAGACCGGCAGGCGATTGCGCGTGGCTTGCTCCAGCAGAGCGAGAACCGAAAAAAGTCTGGCGCTGACTATGGCGATCTGGATCTTGCGGCCACCCGGCAATGGCTTGAGACGGCCGATGCACGGACGCTGATTCATGGTCACACCCATCAACCGGCT
>JANMBW010000313.1:0-5749 GCA_031360565.1 Polaromonas sp. | reverse complement strand
GCTGCCCGAACCCTCGACCACGCTGAAGACCGCCCCGTCGGTTTGTCGGTAGGGCTGGCCAGAAAAGCCAGCTGGCAGGCGTTGCATGAAGGTGGCCATGGTCGGCATGGGTGAGCCACCGGTAGCCGGGTTGACGTAACGCAGTTTGACGCCATCCCAGGCATCGATGTCGGCATGGTTTTCAAGTTCATGCAGAGCGTCACGGGTACGGTCGTAGGGATAACTGAAGATTGGCGAGGTCTGGCCGAAGGGCGCGTCATAGCGTACCGGCAGCATGTTGGCGCCGTAGCGGGGATTGCTGATGCCTTCGGGTTTGGTCACGGGCTGGGATTTGGCGCTGCCGTTTTCTGCAAAGCCCGCATCAAAAAACCGCAGCATGGGAATGTCCAGACCATCGAGCCAGACCACTGGTTTGTCGGCGTCCATCCGGCCCTGGTGGCCATGGTCGTGCCAGGTCCAACTGGGGGTGATGATGAAGTCGCCAGGACTCATCTGTGTGCGTTCGCCGTCCACCGCCGTGTAGGCACCGTGGCCTTCCACCACAAAGCGCAAGGCACTTTGCGTGTGCCGGTGGCTGGGTGCGATTTCACCCGGCATGATCACTTGCAGGCCGGCATACAGCGACTGCGTGATACACGACTGTCCACGCAGCGCTGGATTTTCCAGAATCAAAACCCGCCGAACGGCTTCTTCAGCTGTGATGAGCTGGCCCGACTGCATCAGGTAGGGATAAACGTCGGCGTAGCGCCAAAGCGCCGGCAGGCACGGTGTGTTGGGTGACTGCGGTACCAGCGCGTGCAGCACCTCCCAGAGCGGAGTCATGCTGTGCTGGGCGATGGCCTCATAAAAGGCCTTGCGTGCGGCGCCGTTCGGAACCGGAGTTGTACGGGCAGTGGGTGCTGTCATATCCATGGTCTTAGACACCTGGTAGTTTGATTGATGACGGGATCAGGAAGGGAGGGCTTCACTCGATTTTGATCCTGCGTGCCTGAATGATGTTGCCCAACATGGCGGCCTCTTCTTTCAAGCGGGTATTCAGGCCTTCTGGAGATGTTCCAACAGCTTGCCAGCCCTGGTTGAAAAGCTTGTGACGCGTCTCGGGGTCGCGGAGGATGCGAGGCACCTCCATGCGCAGCCTGGCTTGAGCGGCTTTGGACAGATTTGCCGGTCCCACCAGAGCGTTCCAGACTTCCAGATTGACGTTTTTAAGGCCTGAATCGGCCAATGGTGGTACGTCGGCAACCAGCGTGCTGCGGCCACTGGTCAGGCCCACCGCCAGCAGCTTGCCAGCCCGCACCTGCGGCATGGCCACAGCAGGCGCCATCAGGGCCATCTGGATCTGCCCGCCGAGCAGGGCGGTCACGACCTGAGGGTTGCCGGAAAAGGGAATGTGTTCGGGCAGCAGACCGGGGGAGCGACTTTTGATCAGCTCCATGCCCAGATGGGCAACCGAGCCATTGCCGACTGAGCCATAGTTCCAGCGATTGCCAGCCTGGCGCGCGGCGGCAAAAAATTCCGCACCAGCAGGTTGCCCGACCGGTGCGACCAGCACCAGCGGTGCGGTGGTGAGCAAGGAAATCGCCGTGAAATCTTTAGCCGGGTCGTAAGGCAGCTTGGCGTACAACTGTTTGGCCGACGTCAGGTTGCCATTGATGACAATACCTAGGGTGTGGTCGTCAGTAGCCTTGGCCACCTGATCGGCTGCGATGTTGCCGGAAGCCCCTGGCCGGTTTTCCACGATCACCGGCTGGCCCAGCGCTTTTGAAAGCGGCTCAGCCAAGGTTCGGGCCGTCAGGTCTGGCGACGAGCCGCCCGGAAAGCCTACCAGGATGCGAATGGTTCGGCTCGGCCAGGTCGCGGCTTGAGCTGGGTTTTTGAAGGTGTTTTGTGCACCAGCCAGCATGGAAATTAGGCTTGTAGCTATTAAAATAATAGCGTTGACGGCGCGCCGGCTGCACCCTCTATGACTTGAGGCGTCGCACGGGAAAAACACTTTGGTCACCGTGTTGTCCGGAAGCAGAGCAGTCGCATCTTGGCTTTACTGAAACAACTTGGACGGCTCGATACCGTTGTACATCCATTTCAGACCGGCAAAGCCCGCGCTTTCGGTGCCGCTCTGGAACATCTGGTTGCGCAGCTCGCGCTGGACGCCGGCTGCATGGTAAATGTCGCCGTAAAAACGCGCGGTGAGTTGCACCCGGCCTGTCCGAAGATAGCGTGCCTGCTGGTACTTTTGAAAAGCCCGCTGGATATCGCCCCGTGTGAAGCGCAGGGCTTCCCGCAGCACCACCGCGTCCTCGATGGCCTGACCTGCTCCCTGCGCCAGGTATTGCAGCATCGGGTGGGCCGCATCGCCGAGCAAGGTAACGCGCCGGTCAGTCCAGTTTTTGACGGGCTCGCGGTCACACAACACCCACATTTTCCAGGTCTCGATCTTCCCCAGCAGTTCCTTGACGGGTGGACAAGCTTCTGCAAAACGCGCTGTCAGCTCGGCGGTGTCGCCAAAGCTGTTCCAGCCTTCATCGTATTTATTGCTGTGAAACACTGCCACCAGGTTGAACAACTCGCCGCGCCGCAAGGGGTAATGCACCAGGTGGGTTTTTTCTCCCCCCCAAAGGGTCACGTCTTCACTCCACAAATGCGCAGGGACGTCCGCCCGCTTGAGCACCGCCCGGTAAGCGATATGGCCCGAAACACGGGGTTTGCCATCGCCCACAATTGCCTCGCGGATTTTGCTCCACATGCCGTCAGCGCCTACCAGCGCGCTGCCGGCCAGAGTTTCCCCTTTCTGACCGGGTTCAGTGGCAGCCAGGGTAACGGTCACGCCGTCTGACGACTGCGCGAACGACTCGACTTTTGCGCTGGTGCGAAGCGTGAGATGGGACTGCGCCCGGCAGGCGTCTAGAAAAACCTGGTGCAAATCAGCCCGGTAGATCACCCCATAGGGAAAGCCGTAGGTAGCGCGGGCGACGTCGCCAAGCGGCACACGCACCACTTTTTCGCCGGTGCGCACATCATTCATGCCGAGGCCGGGCGGAAAAAACGCGACCCGGTTGATCACCTCCGTGAGACCGAGGTAATCGAACATGCGAAAGATGTTAGGCCCTAGCTGGATGCCTGCGCCGATTTCTCCAAACGTAGCGGCCTGTTCGAGCACCGTGACAGCATGGCCATCTTGCGCCAACACCAACGCCGCCGCGAGGCCGCCGATACCGCCGCCGGAAATAAGAATGGGAGAAGTGTGTGCCATGAATCTGACAGGATCACTCTGATTTGGCCAGCAGCTCGAAATGCTCCACGGTCGGCGGCCCCGCAAAAAACGGTCCGACGATGGCGCGCCAGTCGGCAAAGGCGGGCGACTGGCGAAAATCCACGGTATGGTTTTCCAAGGTTTCCCAAAAGATCTGCAGCACGTAGCGTTCCGGGCTTTCAATGCCCTTGTTGATCTTGTAGCCCCTGAAGCCACGAGCCTTGGCAATCACGTCCGTGACGCCGCGCTGTATGGCCGCGTCGAAAGTAGCCTGCTGCCCCGGGTGGATGCGAATGTCGACCAGTTCAAGAATCATGAGGGCTCCGGTTGGTGGATGGTGTACTGACGTTAGCGCGTACTGTAAGGGAAGAAGGGGGTCGACCCAGCGCTGCGGGTCTGGCCGGTCTGGGAAATTCGGCAAGCGCGCCCATGCCAGAATCTCGGCGGCGGTGCAGGCTCATCTTCGCCGTCCTTGTTCGTCAACTTCAGGAGCTGTGATGGAATCCAGACCACCCTTGCCGCCTTTCACGTTTGAAACCGCTGTTCAAAAAGTCCGTGCTGCCGAAGACGGCTGGAATTCGCGTGACCCGCAGCGGGTAGCACTGGCCTATACCCCACAAAGTACCTGGCGCAACCGGGCCGAATTTGTGACCGGCAGGCCGGAAATTGTCGGCTTGCTGTCGCGCAAGTGGGCCAGAGAGTTGGACTACCGACTGATCAAGGAAATCTGGGCTTTTTCAGCCAACCGGATCGCGGTCCGCTTTGCCTACGAGTGGCACGATGACTCCGGCAGTTGGTTTCGCTCCTATGGCAATGAGAACTGGGAATTTGACGACAACGGCCTGATGGCAGTGCGTCACGCCAGCATCAACGACCTGCCCATCAAGGCAGAAGACCGCAAGTTCCACTGGCCGCTTGGCCGCCGGCCGGATGACCACCCCGGGCTGAGCGCCTTGGGCTTGTAGCTTCACGCAGTTCTGCCAGGTCGGCACTTTGGTTGCCGGCGAAGTAGCGACAGATTTTCAGGTTGTTTTCTTGTTGCTATACTTTGCGAATAATATTGATTCGCATTTGTATAGACAGAAAATCGCATGCTCATTTTTACGAAAACCATCGGTTGGCGTCTGTTGACCGGCTCCGTATTGGCCTCACTGATCGGGATGGCCCTGACAACCGCAGGCTGTGGCGGTGGCGGTGCAGAGCCTACCGCCGCATCCCAGACCTCGAGTCAACTGGCAGCTAAGGAACGGCAACAGCATCGCTTGAGCCCCGTAGCTGCTTTGGGCGAATTGGCTTTTAACGATCCCAGCCTGTCCGCTTCAGGGCAGCAGTCTTGCGCGAGTTGCCATGCGGCCGATACTGCCCACGCTGCCCCCAATGCGCTGGCGGTACAACTGGGCGGGCCAGCCCTGAATATCCAGGGCCTGCGTGCGTCCCAATCGCTGCGCTATCTTGCCAGCAACACAGCCTTTCAGTTTGACAAGGATGGCGCCCCGTCAGGTGGATTCTTTTGGGACGGACGTGCCAACTCGCTTGCAGAACAGGCAGCCGGACCGCTGCTCGGTGCCCGCGAAATGGCCAACGGTGACAAGGCCACTGTAGTCGCCAAAATCGCGCGGGCCGCGTGGGCCAACGACTTCAGGGCGCTCTATGGTGCTAATGTCTTCAATGACGTGGATCGTGCCTTCAACAAGCTCACCGACGCGCTGGCGCGTTACCAACGCGAAGACGCCGAATTCAATGCTTACACCAGCAAATACGATGCGGTGCTGCGCGGCAAGGCGACGCTCGATGCGCAAGAGCAATCGGGTTTGCAAGTGTTTAACGATCCGGCTAAGGGCAACTGTGCCGCCTGCCACACTTCCGCCAAGAGCCCCGACGGCAAACATCCGTTGTTCACCGACTTCAGCTATGACAACCTGGGCGTTCCTCGCAATCCTGAAATCACCGCCAATGCTGATGCTGCCTACTTTGACCTCGGTCTGTGTGGCCGGGCCGAACTGAAAGATCGCGACGACTTGTGCGGTTTGTTCCGGGTCCCGTCATTGCGCAATGTTGCCGTCCGCCAGACTTTCTTTCACAACGGACGCTTCAAATCCCTCAAGGAAGCCCTGACGTTTTACGTGCAACGTGATACCGATCCCGCCAAGTGGTATTCGAAAAACAAGGACGGCAGCGTGAAAAAGTTCGATGACCTTCCTGCTCGCTATCAGACCAACGTCAACACCAGCGAAGCCCCTTACGACCGGCGTGAGGGAGACACTCCAGCATTAAACGAATCTGAAATTGACCAACTGCTGGCATTCTTAAAAACGCTCAATGATGGATGGAGCGCTAAGTAAAGCGAGCATCAAGACTGGGCAAGTTAGCGTATCCGGGCATGGCAAAATTACCGAAGCCCATCGTCCTTAACTTTGCTTGTTGCCGCATGCTCTTTGCCCCCGATCTTGCCGCCGTTTCCCACGCCATCCAGCTGGCGATCGCGCCCGTATTTTTATT
>JANMBW010000289.1:0-4392 GCA_031360565.1 Polaromonas sp. | reverse complement strand
GGCACGTAACCCTGAACCACGTCTGCACCGTCGCCAAAAAAATGCTTTTCCATTTGCCGCGCCAGATACTGACGCGCCCGGGCATCTGCCAGGTTGAGCCGGTTTTCGTTGACCAGCATGGTTTGCTGCTTCATCCAGTCTGCCCAGGCCTGCTTGCTGACGCTTTCCCACAGCCGCTTACCCAGCGGGCCAGGGTAGGGTGGAAAGTCCAGCCCCTCGGCTTCCTTGCCGAGCTTGATGCATTGAACGAGTCGTGCCATATGTCTATCTCTTTCAAATTCTGGAGATTGTCTGGGGTTAAAGAATGACATCTCTATTCCCCCAATTTTAAAATAGTGCTATCTGGACCGATTTTGGCCGCATTTGCCAGCACATTTTTAAATAAGGGGCAAGCATGCGATGACCGAGTGGAGAAGATTGATGTCAAAAAGTAAGTGCGCGCAAGATTTTCGTTCCCCAGCGTGGCGAGTTTTTCTGAGATTGAGCATTAGCCCAATCAGAACGTGCACTCAATGCTCCTAATAATGTAGCGACCCCTCGCCCGACCTGAAGTCGGGAAGCAGGTAAAATACAACATTGATCAAAGTTGTCCATCCAGCCCGGCATCGTGCAAGCAGGTATTTTGCCGATGTCTGCTGGCATGGTCATCCACAGTTCAACAACTCAACCCAAGGAAAAACCAAAACATGGCAAGAGCTGACGCTAAAACCGCTGTCCTCGCTGACGGCCTGCGCTATAAATCCAAGGTGTCGGGCTCCCCGTTTGCGGCAACCACTTCTTTTGGGGCGGCAACCATGTCCTGTTTCATGTGCGGTAAACACCGCGCGCGTTCCCTGATGGGCACCCGAAAAGTATTGGGCAAATCCCAGGCCGTTTGTGCGCCATCGTGCAAGGCTCTCGACGAAGCCTTGCAGAACGCTGCGGGCGGCTAGGCTTTTAAAACTCTGAAAAAGCCGCAGAGCCCGAGAAAAAAGTGAGAAAAACCTACTCGCTCAATGTCGAGGGTAAAAACCGCGACCGCTTGCTCGATGCCGCCAAGCACGACATTCGCCGATACGTCAAACGCGAACGTGGCCGTGTCTTGCCGGCAGGGGTTGATTTTTGGGATTTCGCTTGCCGGTTTGGCAGCAGCGAAAGCTCGTCAGAAGTCCTTCATTTCGCGACCTTGATGGCGTCCATTGATGCCTTGGTGGCTCAAGGCGGTGAGCAGTTCTATGTCGAAATCGTGACCCAGCACGGTCACCGCACGGCCAAGCCGGTCGCTTCAGCCCCTCCCCAGGAAGAAGTGCTTTAGCCGTTCTTGGCCGCTGCCTCGCGCAACTTGTCTTTCTTGCTCGGGCGTTTGCCCTTGACGCCGCCGACTGACAAGGGATCGTTCTTATTTTCAATCCCCTGCGCTGCGACCTCGATCGGCTCGAAACCCACAATCTGTTCGCGCGACACAGTCAGGCCCTGGCGCTTTTCAATCAACCTGAAGTGCGCGGCTGTGCCGCTACTCACAAAGCTGACCGCTACACCGCTTTCCCCGGCGCGTCCGGTTCGGCCAATGCGGTGGGTGTAGTCCACCGCCGAGCGCGGCAAGTCGTAGTTCACCACCACCGGCAGTTGCGTGATGTCCAAGCCGCGACCGGCGACATCGGTGGCGACCACCACCTGTACCACTTTGGCCTTGAAGTCCCGCAAAACCTGCGTGCGCTTGCCCTGACTCAGTTCGCCATGAAAAGGCTCGGCCTGAATCGCTGCCTTGCGTAATTTAGCGGCGACGGTCTCGGCTGCATGTTTGGTGGCTACAAACACCAGCACCCGCTCCCACTTTTCAGACTGAACCAGATGGCGCAGCAACTGGGTTCGTCTGGCGGCGTCGACTTCGATCGCACGTTGCACGATGAGGGCCTCGGCCTCGGGCTCAGGGTGCACGTCAAGGCGCACCGGGTTGTGCAGCATGTGTGCCGCCAGCGTCTGCGCAGCAGGCGGAAAGGTCGCCGAAAAAAACAGGTTTTGCCGGCTGGCGGGCAGCTTTTCCAAAATTCGCGAAAGTTCTTCACCAAAGCCCAAATCGAGTAGCCGGTCGGCCTCATCGAGCACCAGGGTCTTCACTTCGCCAATGCTGACGGCCCTGTGCGCGATAAGGTCCAGCAAGCGCCCCGGTGTGGCCACGACGATATCGGCACCGCCGCGCAAGTTCAGCATTTGCGGGTTGACTGACACACCGCCAAACAGCACCGCGACCTTCACGCGCTGCGGCAGGTACTGGGCCAGACTGCGCAGGGTTTGACCCACCTGCGCAGCGAGTTCCCGGGTGGGAACCAGAATCAAGCCATGCGTGTGGCGTGGCGAGTTACCGCGTGCGTTGCGCGGTGAATCCATCCACTGTTGCAACATCGGTAAGGCAAACGCAGCCGTCTTGCCTGAGCCGGTGCGTGCTGACGCCAGCACATCGCAGCCTTGCAAAATGGCTGGAATGGCGGCTGACTGAATGGCGGTAGGCGCTGGGTAGCCTGCTTCGCTGACCGCACGCAGAAACGCCGGCAGGGTGGCGGGCGTCAAACCCAGTGAAGAAAAAGGCATGAAGGCGGGTCAATGCCTCATGGTGATCATCTGCACCGACAGATCGAGCAGCTTGGCTTTACTCATGTAGTAGCGGTCCAGGCGCCATTCCTTCAATATCTCGACGGCCAGATTGAATTTTTCGTAGTCCAGCTTGTAGAGATCGCCCAGCTGAAATTGCTCGTCTGATTCGAGCGCGCGCACTAGCCCAGCAAGCGTTTTGGCAGACTCTGACAGGGGGTCTCTTTCAATGAGTTTTCGGGCTTTTTTGATCGCGTTCATGAGGATCTTTCAAAACATGCACAGCATGGCTTTAGCCTTGCTTCAAGGTATCCTACCTGATGGTCCGTCATCCACCAAACCGCCTCCGTTTGGATATGAGGTCTTGGGGAACCCCTGCCCACCTCCAGGCCCTAATCATCGGACAATTCGTCCATTGCCAATAAACAGGAAGCCTGATGTCGTTGACGTATTTCGATAGCCAACATCCCCATTTTTCAAGTCGCGTACTGGCCCTGATCGCCGCTGCCTGCGTGGCGATGCTGGTGTTTGGTTTGTACCTGCAGCATGTTGTGGGCCTGGAGCCATGCCCGATGTGCATCGTGCAGCGATATGCGCTGATGCTGGTGGCGGTGGTGGCCGGTATCACGGCATTCGCCCGTAAAAAAGGCTTGTTCGTTGCGGGCTCGGGTCTGCTGGTTTTGCTGTGCGCTCTGGGCGCTTTTGTGGCGGCACGCCAGAGCTTTTTGCAGTGGTATCCGCCTGAAGAAGCCTCTTGTGGCCGTGACCTGTACGGCATGATTGAGACCTTTCCCCTCAAGCGCGCGATTCCCATGATCTTCAAGGGTAGTGGCGATTGCACCAAGATTGACTGGACCTTTCTGGGCGGCTCGATTGCCAACTGGTCTTTTGTTGGCTTTGTCGGCATCGGCCTGGTGGCTTTGGCCCTTGCCCTGCGGCAGTCGCGCCAGCACTGACCTTCAGTTGAACAGAACTCAAGCCTTCAGTGGCAGAAAATCCAGCGTCTCATATTGCTTGAAACCGCTGTCAAAAGACACCATACGGCAACCTGCCGTGACCGCAAAACTTGCCAGATAGGCGTCGGTCCAGTCGCGGACACGAAAGCCCGGCTGTGTGGTGAAGCTGCGCATTTGCGCTTCAGTTGTGACGGGTTCCGGTAAAAACACGACACGACCGCTACTCAGGTAAGCAGCGTACATGTCCCATGCCTCCTCAGGCGTGTGGACGGCTTCTCCCATGACTGCAGCCTGGGTGAGCAAACGCAAAAACCCCTTCATGCTGGTGCGACAAAACGCCAGTTGCGCTGTTGCGGTGTACCAGTAATTGATGGCGGCCTTGTGGTGCGAATGCCCCGGGTGCGCCAAGGCCAGCCAGACGTTGACGTCCAGCAAATCAAGGGACTTCACTTGATAAACCCGATGCGCCGCAGTTTTTCGACATCTTCCTGCAAGGTCAGGTCTGCAAGTTCTGTGTTGGTCAAGGCAGTGCTTTGGACTGGCATGGGCGGTGCATCCTGAAGACGCTTCAATATGGGCGGGCCAAGAGTGGTTTGTTGCGCAAGGTCGGATGTTGCAGGCAGGTGCATCGCTCGTTGAATCAGATCATTCAACAAGGATTTCAGGCTTTGGCCGTTCAGTGCTGCACGAGTTTTTAATTCACGGAGCAAGGAGTCTGGCAAATCAAGAGTAGTTCGCATCATTGCATTTTAGCATTAATGTGTGTTTTTCGGAATGTCAGACGAAGATAATATACTGTACGTAATAACAGTATTTGTCTGATTTAAACCCGCGCATGCATCCGTCAACTTCCCTGGTTGCTACCTCA
>JANMBW010000281.1:0-4168 GCA_031360565.1 Polaromonas sp. | reverse complement strand
TACCTCAACTTCGACAAGGTCAAGGATTACACCGATGCGGCCGACACCGTGCCAGTGGGTGTTCCGGCCTGATTGCGATACCCATTAACAGACCCATCGTGCCGCCTTTCAGGCTGCCGGCCTGACTGACAAGCCCCATCGCTCACGCAGTGGGGCTTTTTTACGGTAAGGTGAAGCATTGGCGATCAGCAGTTCGTCTGGAAACATAAATAGGAGACAGGAGTGAAAGTAGTGAAATTTGCATCGTCCACTGCAGCGACGCTGCTGATTTTGGGCATGGCCCTGAGCGCCGTGAGCATCACCTGCCGGGCCCAGACTTTCCCGACGAAACCCGTGCGCATTGTGGTGCCGCAAACGCCCGGTGGCGCATCCGACGCACTGGCCCGCATCGTCGGTCAAAAGCTGTCTGAAAAATGGGGCCAGCCTGTGGTGATTGAAAACCGCGCTGGCGCAGGCGGCAATATCGGCATGGACGTGGTGGCCAAAGCCCCGGCTGACGGCTACACGCTGCTGATGTCGTATGTCGGCTCTCATGCGATCAATGTGAGCATCTATAAAAAGCTGCCGTTCGATCCCGAGGCTGATTTCAGTGCCGTGGCCACGCTGGCCAACGTGCCTTTTGTCGCCGCCGCCAACGCCGCGCTGCCCGTTGCCACCATGAAGGAACTGGCGGCTTATGCAGCGAAAAATCCGGTGTCTTTCGGTTCGGCAGGTAACGGCTCGGTCAACCACCTGCTGGGAGAAATGTTCAACACCACCAGCCAGACCAGGATGCAGCATGTGCCCTACAAAGGCGCAGCGCCAGCCCTGACCGATCTGATTGCCGGGCAAACCCAGCTGGTCTTCACCAGCCTGCCGTCCATCGCCCAGCATATTCGGGCCGGGACCGTCAAAGGACTGGCTGTGACGGGATCCCGGCGCGCGCAGGCCTTCAAAGACATTCCCACCATCGCGGAGTCGGGTTATCCGGGCTTTGTCATCAACCCGTGGTTTGGCCTGTTCGCGCCCAAAGGTACGCCTGCTGCCGTCATCCGCCAGATCAATGCCGACATCAACAAGATTCTGGAAGACAAAGAGACGCTCGACAAGTTTGCAGTGCTGGGCGCCGAGCCATTCGCGAGCACGCCACAAGATCTCGCCACCATGCTGCATGCAGATATCCAGAAGTGGGCGGTGGTCGTCAAAAGCTCGGGCGCAACCGCAGACTGAGGCCGGGTCCATCATGAAAATCAGAAAAATCGCCGGCGCACTCGGTACCGAAATTTCCGGGGTTGACCTCGCGCAAGGCGTGTCGACTCAATTGGCAGCCGATATCCGCCAGGTGTTTCTGGATCACCAGGTCATTTTTCTACGAAATCAACCGCTTTCGCCGCCGCAGTTTCTGGACTTTGCGCGCGCCATGGGTGAGCCGATCGAGTACCCGTTTGTCAAGGGGCTGGAGGGGTTTCCGCACATCATCGAGGTCAAAAAACTTGAGCACGAAAAAACCAATTTCGGTGGCATCTGGCATTCGGACACCACCTACCTCGACACACCACCCATGGGTTCCATGCTGCTGTCGCGCGAGGTCCCACCCTACGGAGGCGACACCCTGTTTGCCAGCCAGACGCTGGCCTACGAATCACTTTCGGGCACCATGCAGCGTTTGCTGGATGGGCTGATTGGCATCAGCAGCTCTGCCAAAGCCGATGTTTCCAAAACCCGGGAAGACCGCATCAAGTCCGATGGCAAAGAGAATGCGCCCCAGGAGTACCGCGCCGAGCATCCAGTGGTTCGCACGCATCCCGAAACCGGCCGCAAGGCGCTATATGTCAACGTCGCCCACACGGCGGGCATCAAGGGCATGACGGATGAAGAAAGCGAGCCGCTTCTCAACTTTCTTTTTGCCCACCAGGTCAAGCCCGAATTCACCTGCCGATTCGCGTGGGAGCCCCATGCGATAGCCTTTTGGGACAACCGCTGCGCGCAGCACAACCCGGTTAATGACTACCACGGCTTTCGCCGCATCATGCAGCGCATCACGCTCAAGGGCGACAAGCCCGTTTAAGGTTCCTTATGCAAAACGATGCACCTCAGGCCGCCAGGCCACCGCTCAATATGCGCGGCAAGCGCTTCAAGCCCCTGACTTGGGAGACCATGACGCCGGCGCAGTTGCAGATGGCGAACAGCGTGATGTCAGGCCAGCGCGGCTCGATGCAGGGGCCGTACAACGTGTTGCTGCGCAGCCCTGAATTGGGCAATCTGGCGCAGCAGTTTGGCTCGCACACCCGCTTCAACAGCTCATTGCCGCTGGCGCTCAATGAGCTGGCGATTTTGCTGGTCGCCCGTTTCTGGACCTGCCAGTTTGTCTGGCACGCTCATCAGCGTATCGCGCTCGATGCCGGCCTGGACGGGTCCCTTGTCGAAGCCGTTTCCAAAGGGCAAACGCCGCACGGGCTGAGCGGTGAATTGGCGGCGGTGCATGGTTTTTGCCACGAGTTACTCCAGACCCGACAAGTCAGTGATGCGCGGTTCGCCGCTATGAAAGAAACTTTTGGCGAGGCCGGCGTGGTCGATCTTATGGGCACCATGAGTTACTACACCCTGGTCTGCATGGCGCTGAACGTTGACCAATACCCTTTACCGGACGGTGCCGAGCCCGCCTTAGCACCCTTGCCTCCGCGTTAACGCGGGGCAGTGGTTTGACTTGACCTCATCACCACTTAAGGGTGGTGTGTTCACCCAGCTCGGGCGGCTTGCCGGTCAAGGCTGCCGTCGCCATTTTGGCCAGCTGCACCATCTTGCTCTCGGAGACATCCCAGTACTCGGCATGGTGAATGCTGACTTCGAGGAGCGCCAGGTCCGCGTCGTGGACACCGCCGGGAAACCAGGCCTTGGCCACAGGCGACCACAGCGCTTCTTTCTGGGCCTGGTCCTCCGCAATAGCCGCTGTTCCCGAGACCGACACGTAGCGGTCGTCACCAGGATGGGCATACGACACGTTCACATTCGCGTCGGCCGCTAGGGCGCTCGCCATCTCGCTTTTGCGCGAAATAAAGAAATAAAGCACTGGCTTGTCATCCAGCGACTTGTTCAGCGTGGTCAAAGGGCAACTGTGCATCATGCCGCCAGCATGGCGATGGGTCAGCATGCCGTAGCGGATGTCATGAATCATGTTCCAGAGCGTTTGGTGGTCTTCGCTGGCGTGGGTAGCAGGTGTCATGGGGTCTCTCAGAAATAGTGCATCAACCAACCAGTATGGGCAGCAGCTAATTGCGGCTGCATCAGCAAGCGGGCAGGTGCGCTGTCAGCCAACAGCGACTCTGATCAAGAAACCAGCAAAGTGCTGACTGTCGGTGAGGTCATGCCTGCCCGACCCCCCCACGCCCTGCGACGCCTGCCAGAATGAGGGTGCTGGTTCAATCAAAGGAGTCTGCCATGCGCAACCTGACTGCCCACCTGCCCACGCGCAAGCCCACCCATGCTTTTGCGCATACCCTCAAGTCGTTTAAAACGGCGACGGGAACCAGCGGCAAGCTCTATTCGCTGCCCGCGCTGGCCAAGGAGTTTCCCAATATTGCACGACTGCCGGTGTCGCTGCGAATTGTGCTGGAATCGGTGCTGCGCAACTGTGATGGCAAACGCGTCACTGCCGAGCATGTGGCGGAGCTGGCCAACTGGAAGCCCACCGCGACGCGCACGCAGGAAATTCCATTTCTGGTCTCACGCGTGGTGCTGCAGGACTTTACCGGCGTACCCCTGCTGGCCGACCTCGCCGCCATGCGCAGCGTGGCCATCAAGCTGGGTAAAAATCCGAAATTGATCGAGCCGCTGGTGCCGGTAGACCTGGTGGTGGACCATTCCATCATGGTCGATTACTACGGCAAAAAGAATGCGCTGGACCTCAACATGAAGCTCGAATTCCAGCGCAACCGAGAGCGCTACGAATTCATGAAATGGGGCATGCAGGCTTTTGACACCTTTGGCGTGGTGCCACCTGGTTTTGGCATCGTGCATCAGGTCAATCTGGAGTACCTCGCGCGCGGCGTACACAGGTCGTCGGAAAATGTGTATTACCCCGACACGCTGGTCGGTACCGACAGCCACACCACCATGATCAATGGCATTGGCGTGGTGGCCTGGGGCGTCGGCGGGATAGAGGCTGAAGCCGCCATGCTCGGCCAGCCAG
>JANMBW010000277.1:0-5068 GCA_031360565.1 Polaromonas sp. | reverse complement strand
CATCACCTATGAATGTCGTGACAAGGCCAACACTCCCGGCGCTACTGAGTGGGTGTTTGTCGGACCCAATGCAATCCTGAGCGATCGCAGCGGAAAACAGGTTGGCAAGTACTATGGCCCCCCAGCGACCTGGGAATCGATGGATGGCTCCAAACTGACGGCGACCCAGCTTGCCGTGGCGCCTTCCGGTGCCGGCAACCTGCCCTTTCAGTTGGTCAAGGCCAATCCCGCCATGGGCTCGGGTGTGATGACCGGTGTGACCCATATCCAGCGCGTCGCCCTCAAGGGTGGTGTGGCCCCGAGCAGCCCGTGCAGCCCGGCCAACAAAGGCGCGAAAGAAATCGTCAAGTACCAGGCCGACTACATTTTCTGGAAAGCTGCTTGATCGTTTAGCGCACGCGACCCAGACCAGCAACAGGTTGTAGGGTGGCGCTGTCGCTGGTCAGGGGTTTGACCCTCCGGATGCCGGTCGCACGGTGTTCGTCAGCTACTATTCAGGGCGACTATTCCTCGCGCGGGGCGAGGCGGGTTGCCCTTTTTTACGCTGATGGACTCCACCGTGATGACTGCGCCGCCTTTGCCAGACGCCAGCCAGGCTTTTAACCATGAACAAGCGCTGTATGCCTGTGCACAGGGTGATCGCCTGGCCTTCCAGGAGTTGTATCAGCGGGAAGGCCGCTACCTGCTGGGTGTGGCACTCCGTATCGTGCGGCAGCGGCAACTGGCGGAAGACATCGTCCACGACACCTTCGTGGCCATCTGGACCAAGGCCGGCAGTTTCGATGCAGTACTGGGATCGGGTCGAGGCTGGATGTACAGCGTGGCGCGCAATCTGGCGCTCAATGCCGTGCGAAATGGCGCGCGCGAAGTATCGGTTGACGAAGAAACCGCTGAGGCGCTCGACGCCCAGTCCTCAATGAATGGGCCTCAGCATATGGCTGATGCATTTGAAACGCATGCCAGCCTCGGCAAACTCCATGACTGCCTGGCCCGGCTTGAACCGGCACGACGCAACTGCATCCTGTACGCCTATCTCGACGGCTGCTCGCATGGCGAAATCGCCGAGCGCACGCAGACTCCGCTGGGGACTGTCAAGGCCTGGATCAAGCGCGGCATGACGAGCTTGCGGGAGTGCATGGCATGAACACGCCTACGGTGAACAGACGGGACGACGCTCGCGATGAGCTGGCCGGCGACTACGTGTTGGGCACTCTGTCTGCGGCCAGCCGCCGCGATGTAGAGCTGCGGCTGCCCGACGATGCGGCCTTGCGGATTGCCGTGCAGCGTTGGCAGGAGCAACTGCTACCGCTCACCGCGCTGGCAGAGCCGGTCGAGCCCTCTCGGCAGTTGTGGCAGCGCATCGAAAGCAGTCTGTATGGCGTTGATGAGGCTGCGCCCGAGATGGTCAATTCTGCTGGGGTGCGTCGCGTTAACCAGGTTTCGGTTGGGCCGAGCTGGTGGAGCAATCTGCAGCTCTGGCGAGGACTGGCTGGAACTGGTTTTGCTACTGCAGCGGTGCTGGCGGCGGTGCTGGTGACGCGCATGGGGGCCGCACCGCCCGCACCGCAATACATGGTGGTGCTGGTCGCACCGCAGGACAAGTCTCCTGGCTGGGTGGTGCAGGCCAGTAGCGCCAAACAGCTGAGCCTGACGCCTTTGGGGCTAGCGGAAGTTCCGGCTGAAAAATCACTTCAATTTTGGACCAAAGGCGACAACTGGAGCGGTCCGGTGTCCCTGGGACTGGTCAAACCTGGGCAGACCCTGCAGGTCCCGCTGGACAAACTGCCACCGCTGCAGGCCAACCAGCTGTTTGAGCTGACGCTGGAGCCGGTCAATGGGTCGCCGGTCAATCGTCCGACCGGGCCGATTCAATTTATTGGGCGAGCCGTCAAGGTGCTGTGAAGTGGCGGCCTGCCTGGCCGCACGAACTGTTGTAGGTGGTGAGGCTGGCGTTTTGTAGTCCGCCACATGCGATCGCCACCGGCCCATTTCGCCAACCTGAAAACCTGGCATTTCGAGTGGCTGTCCAATGGCTTAATCAAGCTTTTGAGGAAGAAGCGCCATGGTCAAGCTCGAGTTGTCCACCCAACTTCGCTATGAGGTGCTTGACCCGAGTTGCGACTTCATTTTCAGCATCCAAGCAGCGCACACGTCGCGGCAACGGGTCGTCAGCGAGTTGCTGCAACTGAGTCCGGGCCTGGAGCCCAGCTTTGACACCGAACCTTGCACGCAGGGGCGTTTCATGCGGCTTCGCGCCGCGCGGGGCGAGTTCATGGTGGGCTACACCGCCGTGCTGGAACTGACGCACTTTGAAGCGCGGCCCGATGACTTGCAGGAGCTGAGTCCGCGCGACCTTCCTGCAGCCGTTTTGCCCTATCTTTATCCCAGTCGTTACTGCCAGTCCGACCGGCTCCTGAGCCTGGCCAACCTCGAGTTTGGGCAAATGTTGCCAGGCTACGGCCGAGCCGAGGCGATCTGCAAATGGGTCCAGCAGCATGTCAGGTTTCAGGGCAATACCAGTAACAGCAACACGTCGGCGTTGGACACCTTGGTCGAGCGGACGGGGGTCTGCCGCGATTTTGCGCACCTGATGATTGCGCTGTGCCGTGCGGTGAATCTGCCCGCACGCATGGTTAGCGGAATGGACTATGGCGCCAGCCCGGCGCTGGGTCCGCCAGATTTTCACGCCTATGTCGAGGTCTATTTATCGGATGGGGTGGCGCCGGGATCGGGCCGCTGGTATATCTTTGACCCGTCTGGCACGGCCGTGCCGATGGGTTTTGTTCGCTTTGGCACCGGACGCGATGCGGCAGATATTGCCTTTGCCACCATTTTTGGCCAAGTGTGCGCCGCGCAGCCACAGATCACGATTCAGTCTGTTTCTGATCTACAAGGGCAGAGTGTCAGTCCGCAGCATGTCAGCTGCGCGCTGTCAACAGATGGCCCTTGATTTGCCCAATTTGCCCTGATTCGGCGGCGGCGGGGAGTCGTTGTCCGGCTTCAGTTGCCGGCGGGCGGCAGGGCGGCCAGCCGGCGGCGTTCCCGGTAGGCCTGCAGCTCGCCCACCACACCCTTGCGAAACGCCAGCACACAGACCACAAAAATGACGCCGATGATCACGGTAACCCACGAGCCAACTTTGTCGGCCAGCAGGTTTTGCAGCGAAATCACAATGCCGGCACCCATCACTGGTCCAAAGAAGGTTCCAACGCCTCCGAGCAGCGTCATCAAAATGACCTCGCCCGAGGTTGACCAATGCACATCCGACAGCGTCGCGAAACCCATTACCAGTGTTTTCATGGACCCAGCCAGTCCGGCCAGTGCGCTGGACAGAACAAAAGCCAGCAGCTTGTAACGGTCAACCTGGTAGCCCAGAGAAATAGCGCGCGGTTCGTTCTCGCGAATCATCTTCAACACCTGCCCGAAAGGCGAGCTCACGATGCGCGAGATAAAGACAAAGCTCAGCACAAAAATGGCCACCACCAGGTAGTAGAGGTTGATGTCCGATTCAAGTGAAATCACGCCAAACAGCTTGCCACGCGGCACACCCTGCAGGCCGTCTTCGCCCCCGGTAAATGGCGCCTGCAAGCAGACAAAGTACACCATCTGCGCAATGGCCAGCGTGATCATGGCAAAGTAAATGCCTTGCCGGCGAATCGCCACCACGCCCACCAGCAAGCCGATCAAACCGGCAGCCACAGCACCGGCCAGCAGAGCCAGCTCGGGTGTCCAGTTTTGAGCCTTGATAAACCAGCCGGTGACGTAGGCAGCGGAGCCAAAAAATGCGGCGTGACCAAACGACAGCAGACCGGTAAAGCCGAGTAGCAGGTTGAAGGCGCAAGCAAACAGTGCAAAGCACAGCAGCTTCATCACAAAGACCGGATAGAGCCCGAGGAAGGGCGCTGCCAGCGCCAGGGCCAGCAGCACCAGGTAAGTGATGCGAGTGACTTGGGTGGCGCGGGTCACCAGTTTTCCGGATGGGGGCGTGGCCATGTCAGTCGCAGGCGTCTTGATGGTGTCGTTCATGGCTCAGGCCTCCTTGCCGAAGAGCCCAGCGGGCTTGACCATCAGCACAATCACCATGATCACAAACACCACGATGTTGGATGCTTCGGGATAAAACACCCGCGTCATGCCCTCAATCACCCCCAGGCCCAGCCCGGTGATGACAGACCCCAAAATCGAGCCCATGCCGCCAATCACTACCACCGCAAACACCACAATGATCAGGTTTGAACCCATCAGTGGGTTGACTTGAATGATGGGCGCGGCCAGCACACCAGCCAAAGCCGCCAGTGCGGCACCGGCGCCGTAGGTCAGCATCACCATTAGCGGAACGTTCACGCCAAATGCCTGCACCAGCGGCGCGTTTTCGGTACCGGCGCGCAGGTAGGCGCCCAGCCGGGTGCGCTCGATCAGGAACCAGGTGCCCAGGCACACCACCAGCGACACGAGTACCACCCAGGCGCGGTAATTAGGCATCACCATAAAGCCCAAATTGGTCGCGCCCGACAGCAGTTCGGGGACGTTATAGGTCTGACCGGAAACGCCATAGAGCTCGCGGAAGATCCCTTCCGCAATCAGCGACAGCCCAAACGTCAGCAGCAAGCCATACAGCGGATCGAGCTTGTACAGGTGCTTGAGGAATAGCCGCTCAATCACGACGCCTAAAATGCCGACGACAAGCGGTGCCAGAATCAATGCCGCCCAGTAATTGACGCCCAGCAAGTCGAGCATGATCCAGGCCGCAAACGCCCCCAGCATATAGAGCGCGCCATGCGCAAAATTGACAATGCCGAGCAGGCCAAAGATGACGGCCAACCCCAGGCTCAGCATGGCGTAAAAAGCGCCGTTGACCAGGCCCAGCAGCAGCTGACCCAGGAAGGCTTGCAGGGGGATACCGAATATTTCCATGAGAACCTAGCAACACTCCGTGAACGGCTGGAACTTCATCAGCCAGCCGGTCATGCAGACATGACCGGCTGTCGTGAACCCTCGTGCTTCCCCGTTTTTATTTTCTGATTGTTCCGATTATTTCTTGACCAAGGCGCACTTGGATTCCGCCACC
>JANMBW010000216.1:0-3741 GCA_031360565.1 Polaromonas sp. | reverse complement strand
CTTGAGCGTGCCGTCCTTGGCGGACTCCCGCACCCAGTCGTTGCTGGCGTCGCAAGGGTGGACCTCGCAAAAGACATGCGCCTCGCGAACCCGCCGGGCGATCAGTTGCGTCACCTGGGAGCCGAAGTCGAGGATAAGGATTTTCTGGTGCTGCATGGAATTAATCAGTCACTGCCAACGGCCTTAAAAGAGGATTCAATTTTCCGACGGGCCGCCCCTAGGAAAATTAGCCCCCTTGGGGGGCAGCGCAGTACACGAAGTGACAAGCGTGGGGGCTTAATCCGCCCGGTAATTGGGCGCTTCTTTGGTGATCTGCACGTCATGAACATGGCTTTCGCGTATACCAGCCGTCGTGATTTCGACAAACTCGGCCCGCGCCTGCATGTCCTCAACCGTCGCGCAACCACAGTAACCCATGCTGGCCCTTAGTCCACCTGCCATTTGAAAAACAATGGCCACCATTGAACCCTTGTAGGGCACCCGGCCTTCAATGCCTTCAGGTACCAGCTTGTCAGCGTTGGGGTTGCCGGTTCCGGACTCCTGAAAATAGCGGTCGGCACTGCCTTGCTGCATAGCACCGATGCTACCCATGCCGCGGTAGCTTTTGTAGCTACGGCCCTGGTACAGAATCACTTCGCCGGGCGCTTCTTCGGTACCCGCAAACATGCCGCCCATCATGACGGTGCTGGCGCCCGCTGCGATCGCCTTGGCGATATCACCGCTGTAACGAATGCCGCCGTCGCCAATCAGCGGCACACCGGTACCGCGTAGCGCGGTGGCCACGTTGTCGATCGCCATGATTTGCGGCACGCCCACGCCCGCGACGATGCGGGTGGTACAAATGCTGCCCGGTCCAATGCCAACCTTGACGCCGTCCGCTCCGGCTTCGACCAGGGCCAGCGCCGCCGCGCCGGTGGCGATGTTTCCACCAATCACATCAATCTGGGGGTAGTTCTGCTTGACCCAGCGCACCCGTTCGAGAACGCCCTTGCTGTGACCGTGCGCGGTGTCCACCACGATGGCATCCACACCGGCTTTGACCAGCGCCTCGACGCGTTCTTCGGTGCCCTCGCCCACGCCGACTGCGGCACCTACGCGGAGCTGACCTCTGGCGTCGCGTGCGGCATTGGGGAAAGTGGTCTGCTTGGTGATGTCCTTGACGGTGATCAGGCCCTTGAGCTCAAAGTCGTCGTTAATCAACAAAACCCGCTCAAGTCGGTGCTTGTTTAAAAGCGCCTTGGCATCTTCCAGCGATGCCGTCTCGGAGATCGTGATCAGGCGTTCCCGCGGCGTCATGATGGTGCTTACCGGCACGTCCATGCGCGACTCAAACCGCATGTCGCGACCTGTGACAATGCCGACCACCTTGCCGCCGTCAATCACCGGAAAACCTGAAATACCCAGTTGCTCGCTGAGTGCCATGACCTGACGCACCGTATGGGTCGGCGTGATGACAACCGGGTCGCGCAAAACGCCGCTCTCGTAACGCTTGACCCGCGCGACCTCGGCCGCCTGCTGCTGCGGTGTGAGGTTTTTATGCACGATGCCAATGCCGCCCTCTTGCGCAATGGCAATGGCCAGACGGGCTTCGGTTACCGTGTCCATGGCAGCGGACACAAGTGGCAAATTCAGGCGAATATTGCGGGAAAACTGAGTGGAAAGTGAGGCGTCCTTGGGCAGGACCTGGGAGAACGCTGGCACCAACAATACGTCGTCGAAGGTGAGCGCTTTGCCGAGTAGGCGCATAGGGAGAGCTCCAAAAACGCGATTGTACCCGCGCCTTTGTGCCGTCTTTGGCCCCTCTCTCCTGCCGACAAGCGCCTGCATCAGCGCAGAAAAGCGGGCAAATGTCCCAAACCGACGGGCGCTGCTTTGCCAATCGTCGGGCACCGGCGCTACACTCCGCCCATGGCTTATTCACATGCTGTAAAAATCCTGCTGCTGGCGGTTGTCAGCTGGACGTTTGCACCGACTGTCCTTGCGCAATGGCAATGGACAGAAAAAGACGGTCGCAAAGTCTTCAGTGACCGACCGCCTCCTTCTGAGGTTGCCGACAAGGACATTTCGAGGCGACCTTCCGACAGCTTGAAAACATCTGCCCAAGTAAATGCTGGAGCGGTCGGATCTTCCGTAGCCAAGCCCGCAATGTCGGCTTCTGGCGCCGCGACGAGAGCAGCCTCGCCGAAGCTTTCTGGCAAGGATGCTGAACTGGAGGCCAAGAAAAAGCAGGGCGATGACCAGGAAGCCGCCAAAAAGAAAAGCGAAGAAGACAATGCGGCCAAAGCCAGGGCTGACAACTGCGAACGCGCCAAAACCGCGATGGCAACCCTGCAGTCGGGAGCCCGCATGGCGACAGTCAACGCAAGCGGTGAGCGGGAAATTTTGGATGATGCCAAACGCGCTGCCGAGACCCGGCGCACTCAGGAAGTTGTGGCTTCCAATTGCAAATAAGCGCTGCCGGGCGCACGGAGATCCAGATTTTGAAGTCGTTTGCGGCGCTGGACCTGCGAGCTGATCAGTCACATCAGGCTTGTCAGTAGCCCGCTTTCCCGCCCGCGCGAGTGGACGAAAACAAACCGGCCCTTTTTATACCCTGCCGATTGAAGCGCTCCCGGCGAGCCACTTTGGGGTCAACCCGCAGACTGCGATAAATTTCGACGCGGTCATTGGCTCTCAGCTCCTGATGCAAACGGGTACGCTGTCCCCAAATCCCCACTTCCAAAGTCGGCGTTCGCAATTCCGGAAATTCATTGAAAACGCAGCTGCGTTCCAGGGCCAGACTGACCGGGCTTCCTTCCGGCAATTCAAGCCACCATTCACGCACGAGCCGCGGCGCTGGTGAGTAGACAACAGACACCTTCATGGAGTGCGAAAGATTTCAGGTGTTGCCATACACCTGACCGGCACGTTTGACGAAGGCGTCCACCAGGCTACCGGCGATTTTTTCAAAAACTGGACCAATGAGTGCGGCCAGCGCCGCATTATTAAAGTCGTAGCGCAGACTGAACTCAACTTTGCAGGCCCGCTCGCCCGCTGCGCCGACCGGCGTGAAGTCCCATTGCCCATCGAGTTTTGAAAACGGCCCCTTCACCAGTAACAGGTGAACCTGGCGGTCGGGTATGTGGGTATTGCGGGTCGTGAAACTCTGTTTGAGACCCGCAATAGAAAGGCCCACAGTGGCGGTCATCCCGCTGGAATTTTGCTCACTCACGCTGGCGTGGTCACACCACGGCAAAAACTGCGGGTAACGGGCCACGTCGATCACCAAGGCGAACATCTCAGCAGCGCTGTACCAGATCAGTACGGACTTGTGAACGGTTTTCATACAATCAGAAATTGCGACCGATTGTATTAGCCGTCGGTGCCCCCAATCTTCCAGCTATGGCGACCAAAGAAGCACCCCACTCCAAAAACCGCGACGCCACTTCTTCTGGAAAAGCTGCGATCAAGTTGTCTGCCAAGGCTGCAGCGGCAGCCGTACGCATCGCCGACAACAAGAAGGCTCTTTACAACTACCACATCGAGGAGCGCTTTGAGGCCGGCATGGTGCTGGAAGGCTGGGAAGTCAAATCCCTGCGCGAAGGCAAGGTCCAGCTAACCGACGGCTACGTGGTGATTCGCAATGGCGAGCTGTTCATCATCGGCTGCCAGATCAATCCCCTGGGCACTGCATCGACGCATATACGGCCGGACTCGGTGCGCACCAAAAAACTTCTGATGCACAAGGAAGAAATTCGCCGC
>JANMBW010000211.1:0-1804 GCA_031360565.1 Polaromonas sp. | reverse complement strand
AAAATTCAGCAGGAAGTCTCGACCGGAACCAGTTTGACCTCGGCCATGACCAACGCCAACCTGTTTCCCACCATGGTGCTTCAGATGTGTGCGATTGGCGAAGAGTCGGGCTCCATCGACCATATGCTGGGCAAGGCGGCTGATTTTTATGAGGCAGAGGTTGACGAGATGGTGGCGGGTCTTTCGAGCTTGATGGAGCCCATCATCATCGTGTTTTTGGGAACCCTCATTGGCGGCATTGTGGTGTCGATGTATTTGCCTATTTTCAAATTGGGCCAAGTCGTTTGATGCTGGGCGAGTTACCGCGCGAGGTCCTGGCCTCGATGGCAGGAATCATTGGTTTGCTGATCGGCAGCTTTCTCAATGTCGTGATCTACCGCATGCCAAAAATGATGGAGCGGCAATGGGCTGCGGAATGCGCCGAGTTCTCCAGCACGGCAGGTGACGCAACGCCGGCACATGCAGCCGTCGAACACTTCAATCTCCTGGTGCCGCGCTCGCGCTGCGCCGGTTGCGGACATGCCATTCGGTGGTACGAAAATATTCCCATCGCCAGCTATCTTTTTTTGAGAGGCCGGTGCGCAGGATGTGGCGCACCATTCGGACTGCGCTACCCGCTGGTTGAACTCGCAACCGGGGCCTTGTTTGTTTATTGTGTCTGGCGTTGGGGCGCGTCGGTGACGGCCCTGGTGTGGTGTGGATTTTCAGCAGCTTTGCTGACCCTGGCTGTGATCGATTGGGACACTACCTTGCTGCCCGACGACATCACCTTGCCGCTGTTATGGGCTGGGCTGATCGTCGCTGCGCTGCAATGGAATCCTGCGGTTTCCTTGCAAGACGGCTTGTGGGGAGGAGTTGCCGGCTATGTGTCGCTGTGGCTGGTGTACTGGGCCTTCAAGCTGGCAACCGGCAAGGAGGGCATGGGCTATGGCGACTTCAAATTATTTGCGGCCCTCGGCGTCTGGTTTGGCTGGTCGGCGCTGGTGCCCGTCATCCTGTTGGCCTCCGTCATCGGCGCGGTGATCGGAATCGCCATGAAATTGACCAGCGGCCTGCGTGATGGCGGGTACGTTCCGTTCGGGCCGTTTTTGGCGGGTGCCGGTTTCACTGCCATGATCTTCGGGCCGCAGTCTATCCTGCGCCTCGCAGGCTTGTGAAGCGATGCGGGGACCGCAGGTTCAGCAGGGTCAGCGAATAGGCCTTACCGGCGGAATCGGCAGCGGCAAAAGTACCGTGGCCCGAATGCTGGTCGATTGCGGTGCCGTGCTGATTGATGCCGATGCGATTTCTCGGCAACTCACAGGGCCCGGTGGCGCGGCCGTCTCTCCAATTGCCTTGCAGTTTGGCCCGCAAGCGATCACGCCTGACGGAGCGATGGACCGTGAGCGCATGCGGAGCCGCGCTTTCAGCGACGCCACTGTGCGGCAGCAACTGGAAGCCATCATTCACCCCCTGGTGAGCCAAGAGTCGGCGCGCCAGGCCGCACTCGTCGCGACGCAGGGCCGCGCCTGCATGGTCTTTGATATTCCGTTGCTGGTTGAATCGGGACGCTGGCGTCAGCAACTTGATCAGGTCCTGGTTGTGGACTGTAGGGAAGCCACACAAATCGACCGGGTCTGCTTGCGTAATGGCTGGACGTCAGAGGCGGTTGAAAAAATTATGTCGGGGCAGGCCAGCCGCGTGCAGCGCCGCGCTGCAGCCGATACATGCCTTTACAACGACGGCCTGCCGCTGGAGGCTTTGGCGGTGCTGGTGAGGCAGCTCGCCCGTCGCTTCGGGCTATGATGCCCTGACTTTAGCAATG
>JANMBW010000128.1:0-2046 GCA_031360565.1 Polaromonas sp. | reverse complement strand
CCTCGGCCACCACGCCAAAACCGGGCCGGTCTCGGTAGGGGCCAGTTTGTCCATAGCCGCTGATGCGCAGCACGATCAGGGACGGGTTGAGCTTGAGCAGGTCGTCCGGCCCCAGGCCCCAGCCTTCCATCGCACCGGGGCGAAAGTTCTCGATCAACACGTCTGCGTCGTGCGCGAGCTGGCGCACGATGTCGCGCGCTTCGGGCTGCTTGAGATCCAGCGCCACCGAGCGCTTGTTGCGCGACTGCACCTGCCACCAGACCGATGTTCCGTCCTTGAGCAGGCGCCACTTTCGCAGGGGGTCACCGGCTCCGGGTGGTTCTATCTTGATGACCTCCGCGCCAAAATCAGCCAGCGTCTTGGCAGCAAACGGTCCGGCAATCAATTGCCCGAGTTCGAGCACCTTGAGGCCTGCGAGCGGGCCGGTGGGGGATGAAGTGTTAGGGGTCATAGCGCCGTAGTGTGCTGTGGCGGCGTCCTGTCGTCAATCCGGAACGCCCTCGGGATGGGCAGGCTTAGTTTTTAAGTCCAGGCGCCGCCTTGCTTGCGATCAGCGCCTCCAGGTTTTTTACGACTTCCGCTTCAATCTTGTCCTTGAAGGCGCTCAGCAAAAAACCCAGCTCGGCCTGCAGCGCAAAGGAGCTGTCGGTCACCAACAGCGACCCGGCCACCCCGGTGCGTTTGAAAACTACCTCGTCCGACGCGACGCCTTCGGTGTAGGTGCAGTGCATATCAAATTTATCTTTGGCCTGTTCAGCCCAATGGCCGGCGGCCTCGCGGGCCTTTTCCCAACTCATGCCATGCTCGCGTTCAATGTGGATCTTGGCCATGGATGTTTCCCTGTTATTTTTCGAGACTCTGGACGCGCAAAGCCAGGTGACGCTGTTCCTGGGGGAGCCCGCCAAGCTTTTTGACTGCGGCATAAAAACGCGGCCAGTCGCGGCCTTCACGCTCAAACAGCGCTTCAAACCCGGGCACCAGTTCATCATAGGCGGCCTGCGCCCCGAAGGTGGCGTTGTTGGCCCGCTCGACCCACCGGTCATAGCCCGCAAAGCCGCCCCACGCGGTCTTGAGCTCGGCATAGTCGCTGCGAAAGCGCGCCAGCGCCGCTGCCTTCTGTTTCTGTTTTGCTCCTGTTTCAATAGCATGCTCTGCAGGAATTGCCTGGGCTGGAGCATTCTTTTCCTCATAAATCTGGCTGAGCGAGCGGCGCGTCCTGAGCGCCAGTGCGCGGAAGGCCTGGCGCCTTCCGTCAAAGGTGGCGTACTCTTTTCGCGCGGTGTCGCCAGCCTGCTGGCTGAGCCACTGCCGGCCGCCCAGCCGTTCAACAGCGGTGGCGAAAGATTCATTGAACATGGTGTCACCCGGCACATACACCACCTGATGCGACAGCTCATGAAAAATCAGACGCGCCAATTCACCTTCCGGATAGTGAATGAAGGTGTTGAGCAGCGGGTCGCCGCCAGCCCAGTTGAGCAAGCCCAGGGTCGAATAGGCGGGCACCGGATAAACGCCGACTTCCAGGCCTTCCTTGCGAATCGCCTCGGCCTCTAGCCTGGCCTCCGATTCCTCAAAATAGCCGCGGTAGCCGACGCAGCCGACGATCGGAAAACACCACGTTTTCAGGGTCAGCGAAAACTCTGGCGCCGCCACCACATTCCAGACCGCCGCGCTGCGCTGTAAGTCGGCATAGCGCCGGTAGCTGGCGTTGTCAGGCAGGGCTAGTTCGGTCACGGCGAAGCTGCGAATCCGCTGGCTCAGTGCGAGCCGCGCCTTCAGGGGCTCTGGGGTGTGCTGGTCTCCGAGCCAGTCATCGACCGGCCTGGCGGAGTTGACCAACTGCAGGTGGCCGTTAACCGATTGCCAGTAATAGCCCAGGCTGCTGCAACCGGTGGTGAGCAGCAGGGCCGTCAAAAGCAGGCTCGCCGCGAGACCCGCCCTGATGGGCATCGGTTTGGTATCAAGTGGGCGATCTGGCAGGAGCTTCACGGCCAGAACCAGACTCTGCGTGCGAGGGGTAATGAAGTGTTGGTGTTCACAGTGATG
>JANMBW010000111.1:0-10412 GCA_031360565.1 Polaromonas sp. | reverse complement strand
GATCAGCTGGCCGCCCAGCTCGCGGTGGACCGGATCAAAGAAGGGCAGCGCCAGATGGGACGTTGACGGGGTCATGGACTCAGTCACCCTTGAAAACGGGTTTTTGCCGATCGGAAAAAGCTTCATAAGCACGCTTGAAGTCCTGCGTCTGCATGCAGATTGCTTGCGCCTGCGCCTCGGCTTCCAGCGCCTGATCCAGTGTCATGGACCATTCCTGGTGCAGCATGGTCTTGGTCATGGCGTGCGCATAGGTAGGACCGCTGGCCAGTTCGTGGGCCAGCTTTTGCGCGTGCCCGAGCAAGTCCTGTGGCTCAAGCAGCGCGTTAAAAAATCCCCATTGCAAACCTTCTTGCGCGCCCATAGACCTGCCCGTGAACAACAATTCGGAGGCGCGTCCCTGGCCGATCAGGCGAGGCAAAAGTGAGCAAGCGCCCATGTCTGCGCCAGACAGCCCGACCCGAGTGAACAAAAAGGCCGTTCTGGTTTGCGCCGTCCCCAAGCGCATATCGGCTGCCAGCGCCATCATGGCGCCAGCGCCTGCACAGATGCCGTCAATGTCTGCGATGACAGGCTGCGGACACAGGCGCATGGCCTTGATGAGGCTGCCGGTCATGCGGGTAAATTCCAGCAGTTCAGGCATGCTCATTGTCGTGAGGGGACCGATGATGTCGTGAACGTCTCCGCCAGAACAAAAATTGCCACCTGAGCCGGTCAACACCACTGCCTTCACATCGGTGGCGTGGTTCAGCGCATGGAAAAGGTCGCGCAACTCTGCATAAGAATCAAACGTCAATGGGTTTTTTCGCTCGGGCCGGTTTAGCGTCAGCGTGGCCACCCCATCCTCCACGGCGTAAGAAAATTGCGATGCGTGGTAAGTCGCCAGCGCGTTAAATCGTGCGCGCATGGGATTGTCTGGACTCATGTAATGTTTCATGGGCGCGCTGCTTTCTTGAGAGCTTGGGTGCCTGCTGGCTGGCTGTGCCGCTGCTTGACCTTGCCCAATAGTTTGTAGAACGATTTCAGCTCATTGGCCGAGAGTGATTCAAATGCCGTCACGATCCACGCCTCGTGCTCAAGCGCCATGGCCTGAAAAACCCTGAGGCCCCGTGCAGTCAGGCGTACTCTGCAGGCCCGCCGGTCACCATTGACCTCCACGCGTTCGACCAATGCTTCAGCCACCAGCTGGTCCGTGATGCCGGTCACGTTGCCGCCCGTCACCATCATGCGGCGCGAGAGTTCATTCATCTTCAGTCCATCCGGATTTCGCTCCAGCTGCGCCATCAGGTCAAAGCGCGGCAGGGTGGTGTCGAATTGATCGCGAAGCTGGGTTCTTACCTGCTTCTCGACCAGTTGCGTACAGGTCAACAGACGCAACCAGAGCCGCAGGGCTTCGGGATGTTCGCTGTGAGCTCGGGCTTCCATGTCCATCGTCAGTTCCTTTGCTGCTGCTCCCAAGTGCTATTTATTCAGTAGCAGAAAGCGTAGTATTTACGCTGGCTAAGAGCTCTTTTTGCTTTGAAATATCGCGGTACAGCTGATCCCTGCCGCTGAGATACGGCAATGGCCAGTTGACGGCATGACTCTGCAGCTTGGCTGCCTCGTGAAGCGTCCAGGCCGGGTCCGCGAGATGCGGGCGTGCAATGGCGCACAAGTCGGCGCGACCAGCTGCAATGATGCTGTTGACCTGATCGGCCTCCGTGATGGCGCCAACAGCAATGGTTTGGATGCCGACCTCATTGCGAATACGGTCTGCAAACGGCGTCTGGTACATCCGGCCATAAATCGGCTGGGCGGCGCGCGTGGTTTGCCCGGATGAGACGTCGATCAGGTCACAACCAGCGGCCTTCAGTAGTCGCGCAATGTCGACAGCGTCGTCGGCCGTGTTTCCGCCGGGAGCCCAGTCATGCGCCGAGATACGGACGCTGATCGGCAAATGCGCTGGCCATACGGCGCGAATGGCCGCAAATACCTCTATCGGGTAGCGGCAGCGGTTTTCAAGATTGCCGCCGTACTCATCCGTGCGGCAGTTGGTAAGGGGCGTGATGAAGCTGGATAAAAGGTAGCCATGCGCACAGTGCAACTCCAGCCAGTCGAATCCAGCCTGCGCTGCATAGCCCGCAGATTGGACAAACTCCGCCTTAACGCGGTCCATGTCTGTGCGCGTCATCGCAACAGGTGTCTGATTGTTGGGGCCGTAGGCGATTGCGCTGGCAGCCAGCAAGGGCCAGTTGGGAAAATCAGCGGGCCTGCCGGAGGACGTTGCCAGCGGCTCATCGGCGTCTTGCCAGCCCACCTGGGTGGAACCCTTGGGCCCGCAGTGCCCAAGCTGCAAGCCGATTTTTGCACCTGTGCCCGAAGCATGAACAAAATCAACAATCCGGGAGAAGGCCAGCATTTGTCTCTCATTCCAGAGTCCCGGACAGCCAGGCGTGATGCGCCCCTCTGCGCAGGGCGCTGTCATTTCCACAAAAACCAGCGCAGCACCGCCTAGCGCACGGGCACCAAGATGCACCAAGTGGAAGTCCTGCACCACGCCGTCGAGAGCGCTGTAAGTCGCCATGGGTGAAACGACGATGCGGTTCTTGAGCGTGAGTTCGCGTATTTTTATTGGCAACAACATGGGCGGTGGCGGCGGTAGATCGCTACTTTTACCTGCCAGCCATTGCTCATAGCCTCGCAACCAAGTCGCGTCACGTACCCGCAGGTTTTCGTGACTGATACGTTGCGAACGGGTCATCAGGGAATAAAAAAACTGCTCCGCCTCCAGCCCGCTGTAACGATCAACGTTCTCAAACCACTCGGTCGAGTTACGCGCCGCGTTTTGGATTTTCAGTACCTCCACCGATCGCAAGGCTTCGTAGGCTGTCAAGGCCTCGTCTGTCTCGCCATACTTGCCGAGGCAATTGACCAGTTCAATGGCGTCTTCAAGCGCTAGTTTGGTGCCGCTGCCAATCGAAAAATGCGCGGTATGCGCCGCGTCGCCCATCAGCACTACCGGTACCGGCCTGCCGGAGATGGTTTCGGTATGCACCCAGCGCTCGCACACCACTCTTGGGAAACGTATCCAGATGGCCGAGCCGCGCACATGCGTGGCATTGTTCATCAGGGCGTTGCCGCCGAGGTACTGGGCAAATAGCCGCTCACAAAAAGCGATGCCTTCTTGCTGACTCATTTGATCGAGGCCATGGGCTTTCCAGACGGCCTCGGGCGTTTCGACGATAAAGGTCGAGGTGCTGTCGTCAAATTGGTAAGCATGTGCGGCAAACCAGCCATGCTCGGTGCGCTCAAAAGCGAAGGTAAAGGCGTCAAAGGTCTGACGCGTGCCCAGCCACACAAAACGGCAAGCGCGCAGCTCGATATCGGGCTTGAAGGTGTCGGCATAACGGGCCCGAATCCGGCTGTTCAAGCCGTCACTCGCAATTACCAGATCGGGTCGATAGTCCGCGCAGACGGTGTCAAGGTCCTGCACTTCAGTTTCAAACACCAGTTCGACGCCCAAGGCGAGACAGCGCTCCTGAAGGATGTTTAGCAGCCGCTTGCGACCAATGCCGCAGAAACCGTGGCCGCCCGAGCGGACGCTTCGACCTTTGAAAAAAACCTCAACGTCGTCCCAGTGGTTGAAGGCATCGCCAATCAGTTTTGCGCTGACTGGGTCAGCAAGATTGAGATTACCAAGCGTCTGGTCGGACAGCACCACGCCCCAGCCGAAGGTGTCGAAGGGGCGGTTTCGCTCCACCACGGTGACCACCTGCGTAGGGTTGCGTAGTTTCATCAGCAGGGCGAAATACAGACCTGCCGGACCACCGCCCAGACAAAGAACGCGCATGAGACACAGACCCGGTGATTAATCTGATCTCAATTGTTTAGGTTTAAAGTAAATTCGTCAAGACTGGATGCACCAGAGTAGGTGACTGTCGAATCGCTACTGGCCAGTATCCAGCGATGTCAGGGCGCCTGAAATCCTTCGGCTCTGTAGGTCAGTACCAAGGTATCCCGAAAGCCGGTGGGTGCCCCCTCGCTTTCCGGAAACAAAGGCGTGGTTTCGTGAATCACTCGCGTGTCGTCGAGCAGCAGGGCGGTTAGGGGTTCGCGCATCACAAAGCGAATGCCCTGCGGGCCGTGCGCATCAAAGACGCGCGTTTCACCACCTTTGACGTGGCGCCTGGCCACCATCAACACCACTACAAAGTTCACCCCGTCGCGATGGGCGCCTTCAGGTGTGGGACGCCCCACGCCACCGGCGGTGTCAATTCGAAACTGGTGTGCCTCAATATGCCAGCGCGGAACCCCCTGAACGCGCGCGAACAGGCACCCCAACTGGGTCAGCAGCGTTTGCCATGCGGGAGCCGCTGAAACGTCGGCTTCGACCGGATCAAACCACCGCTCGAACCCGCCGTGCAGGGCGTTGTAGTCGGTGGGCTGCCAGTGCGCGCGGTGCGGCGTGCGCGTCAAAGTGCCCGCAGCAAAATCCTGAATAAAACAGGCGTGCCGACGTTGTCGGTAGTGGCCTCCGTCCTTCAGATGCGCATCGGCGGGCAAGCGATTCCAGGAGTCGGTCAGGACCGTCCACTCTTGCGCCCAACCGGGGGTTGGCAGAACCAGCTCGGCAACCAATTCTGCCGGCTGCAGCAGACACAGACCATCCTGCTGAAGCGCTTGTTCTGCAGGTTTTTTAACCGGGGCGATATTAAACATGGGGGGTATTTTGCTTGAGCCGGAGACTCGGCGGCAGGGCGACTCCTCAATCCCTGGCAGCCATGCCCGTATAAAAATGCCGAAACTCACCTCTACCCATGACCGTCAAAGCGTCTCATAATGAACAGGCAGACTGTTCAACCTGGGAGATTTCCATGCTTTACAAGTTCAAGTCAAAAAATGCGGGTGACGTGATCATGCTGGAGTCCAATGGCCGCAGGATTTTGGAGATCATTGGGAAAGATGCCGGCAGTCAGGGCATCATCCTGCCTGAGCAGATGCCCGATGCCATCAAGGCGCTGCAGGACGCCATTGCCCTGGAAGAGTCGGGCGATGACGAATCAGGTCACGTTCCGGGTGACGGGCTGGGGCTGCATCAGCGCGCGATGCCCTTTATCGACATGCTCAAACGCAACCACAGCGCGGGTGCCGCCGTTGTTTGGGGCGTCTAGGTTGGGTTGATTTCAGTCAACTTTGGCGCCGGAAACCTTCACCACTTGCGCCCACTTGACGTGCTCGGCGTTGATGAAGCTGTTGAATTGCTCCGGCGTGTTGCCGCCCGGTATGGCGCCTTGTGCCATCAGTTTGTCCTTGACCGCGGGCGTGCTGAGTGACTTGGCAACTTCCTGTTGAATGCGGTTCACGATCTCTCCGGGGGTGCCGGCAGGCGCCATCAGGCCAAACCATGAACTGGCATCAAAGCCAGTGAGCCGACCCGCCTCTTCAATCGTCGGCGTGTCAGGCAGCGCGGCCGATCGCTGAGAACTGGTGACTGCCAGGGCCTTCAATTTGCCAGCCTTGATTTGTGGCAGAGCTGAAGGCAGGTTATCAAACATCACGTCAACGCTTCCACCAATCAGGTCAAGCAATGCCGGGCCTGAGCCCCGATAAGGAATATGGGTCATGAAGGTGCCGGTCCGGGACTTGAACAACTCCCCAGAAAGATGAATTGAGGTGCCGTTGCCGCTCGATGCCATACTGAATTTCCCGGGGTGGGCGCGGGCATACTTGATGAACTCGGCGACGGTATTGATGTCTAGTGCCTTGGCTTTGTCGGCGTTCATCACCATCACATTGGGCACACCGGCCACGAGTGTGATGGGTGCAAAATCTTTCTGTGAATCAAATGGCATCTTGCTGTACAGAGCCTTGTTGATCCCATGCGTACCCACAGTACCCATCAAAAGCGTATAGCCGTCGGCGGGCGCTTTGGCAACGGCGTCCGCACCCACATTGCCACCAGCCCCTGCGCGATTTTCAACCACGAAAGGCTGGCCAAAGGCCCGGGACAACTCAGGCGCCATGGCCCGCGCCAGGATGTCGGTGGTGCCGCCCGGCGCGAAAGGCACGATGATTTTGACCGGTTTGTTGGGCCAAGCCGTTTGCGCTGTTGCGGGCTGCAGGAGCACCACGATGAAACTCATCAAGCTGCAGAGCAGCAGCCTGCGGTGACGGTTTGAATGATTAATTGCCATGCCAAGTTTGTACCGCCGAGAGCCAGATCTTGTAGGCGGGATAACCCGGTGGCACCCATAAAAAAGCCGCCTCGAGGGCGGCTTGAGTGACGCCTATCAGACTAGTCTGCGTATTTGCCGGCGGCATCAATCACCGGCTTGAGTTTGGCCATTTCAGCCGCAACAAAAGCCTTGTGGGCGGCGGGCTCGACCCGCTTGTCGTTGACCACGATAGCGCCCAGTCCTTCCTGCTTTTTAATGAAGTCCGGATCCTTCAGCGCAACCTTAAGGGCTGTATTGAGCTGGGTCAGCACTGCAGGCGGCGTGCCTTTGGGTGCGTACAGGCCATGCCAAATGGTCAGTTCAAACCCCTTGAGACCCATGTCTTGCAGCGTTGGATAGTCTTTGAGCAATTTATTGCCCGAAAGCGGCTTGGCCGTGGTCACTGCAAAGGCTTTGACCCGACCCGCCTCGATCTGGCTGGTGGTGTTGGTGGTCTGGTCACACATCAGGTCCACCTGGCCGCCGACCAGTGCATTCATGGCGGGTGCGGTGCCGCCAAAGGGAATGGTCGTCATGGCCTCTTTGGCCTTCACCGCGGATTGCCACATCAGGCCGCAGAGGTGGGATGCTGAACCCAGGCCCGCATGGGCGATATTGAGCGAGCCCGCATTGGTTCGAATATAGTTTTCAAAATCCCGGTAATTGTTAGCCGCCAATTGCGGCTTGCCGATCAGGGTCATCGGAACTTCATTGACCATGCCCAGATATTCAAAATCTTCCAGGGGCTTGTAAGACAGTTTCCGGTAAAGCGCGGGCGTCGAGGCCATGCCGATATGAAACAGCAGCAGGGTGTGTCCATCGGGATTGGCTTTTGCCACCTTGCTGGCACCTATGGTGCCGCCAGCGCCGTTGACGTTTTCCACGACAAAGTTGGCGCCGCTCCCCATGGATTTACGCATCGCTTCTGCGAGGTCACGCGCAACGCGGTCGGTGGGCCCGCCCGCTGCAAAAGGAACCACGATTGAAATCGGCTTGGCGCCGGGGTAGGTCTGCGCTTGGGCTGTAAGGGCGCTGGCCGCAAGGGCCAATACGAGCAGGCGTTTCATGAGCGATCTCCAAAAAAAGATGTAGCTTGCAGTGTAATTTAACCAGATAAATCGTTGGGTGTCGTGGCAGAAAGTAGCCAGCCGACCTTGCCATTTGCGCCTCTACTCATCGGCCTGGGGTTATTCGTAACTGCGGGCATCTTCGATTACCTTGCCATCATTGGGGAGGGTGCCCGGGGCAAGCAGTTCAACGCTGCCGCGAAGCTTGGTGATGTCGCGAATGGCCTCGCCAATTCGAAGATCGAGCCCGGCCTGAATTGAACTTGCCTCCACCCTGAAGGTCATGCTGTCGTTGGCCATCTGTCCGGTGACCACCAGCCTGGCCTTGAGCACTTCTGGAAAGCGCTTGGCGATATCGGCGACCTGCCCCGGATGGACAAACATGCCGCGAATTTTGACCGTCTGGTCGGCGCGGCCCATCCAGCCTTTGATACGGGTGTTGGTGCGCCCGGTCGGGCAGTGACCTGGCAGCACCGCCGACAAGTCACCGGTGCCGAAGCGAATCAAGGGATAGTCGGGATTCAGTGTGGTGACGACCAGCTCGCCAACTTCACCTTCTGCTACCGGGTCGCCGGTACCGGGCCGCACAATTTCAACGATCACACCTTCGTCGATAACCAGGCCCTCGCGAGATGCTGTTTCATACGCTATCAGTCCCAGATCGGCAGAGGCGTAACACTGGTAGCCTGCGATGCCGCGATCAGCCAGCCAATCGCGCAGGCTGGGTGGAAAAGCCTCGCCGGACACCAGGGCCCGGCTCACGCTGGGTAGCGCTACTTTCATTTCCAGCGCTTTTTCGACAATGATCTTTAAAAAGCTGGGTGTACCGATGTAGCCTGCCGGCGCCAGTTCAGACATGGCATTAACCTGTTGTTCGGTTTGCCCGGTGCCTCCTGCAAACACCGTACACCCAAGGGCATGTGCTCCGGTTTCCATCATGGACCCAGCCGGTACAAAGTGGTAACTGAAGCAGTTGTGAATCAATTGACCCGGCCGAAATCCGGCCGCGTACAGGGCTCTGGCCATACGCCAATAGTCCCGGCGCACACCCTCGGGTTCGTAAATGGTGCCGGGGCTGGCAAAGACTCGCGGCATGGAGGCGCCAACCCGCAGTGCACTGAAGCCGCCAAAGGTGTTGCTGCCACCCGAGTTCCGCTCCGCTTGCTGGCGTGCCAGCAGCTCGTGTTTGCGGGTGACGGGCAGCTTTGCCAGCGCTTCACGCGATTGGATGCCGGTAGCGTCCACGCCCTGCAAAATGGCAGCAAATGCCGCCGTATGGGCTTGGGCATGGGCAATCTGCCGCGGCAGACCAGACAGTTGGGTTTCTTCGCGTTCGGCGGGCGAACGAGTCTCCAAGTAGTCATAAAAAGTCGTCATGGTGGTCGTGTCCTTTGGGTCCGACCGCTCAGGCTAGCCAGCGTTTGCGGCGCTTGTAGCTCTTGACGTCCCTGAAACTCTTGCGCTCGCCACCGCCAACCCCCAGATAAAACTCCTTGACGTCTTCGTTGCTGGCCAAATCGCTGGCGAGGCCGTCCATCACGACGCGGCCGCTTTCCATGATGTAGCCATAGTCGGCATACCTCAACGCCATATGGGTGTTCTGTTCAGCGAGTAGAAAAGTCACTTTCTCGCTTTGATTGAGGTCTTTGACGATTTCAAAAACTTCTTCAACAATCTGCGGTGCCAGCCCCATAGACGGTTCATCCAGCAGCACCACGCTGGGGCTGGCCATCAAGGCCCGACCGATCGCGCACATCTGCTGCTCGCCACCCGAGGTGTAAGCCGCCTGCGAACTTCGCCGTGTTTTCAGGCGCGGAAAGTAGGTGTAGACCTTCTCGAGGTTTCTAGCCACATCAGCCTTGTTTTTGAGCGTGTAGGAGCCCGTCAACAGGTTTTCCTCTAGCGTCAGATGGGCGAAACAGTGGCGGCCCTCCATCACCTGAACCACTCCGCGCTGAACCAGGTCAGCCGGCGAAAGGTTTTCAATGCGCTCGCCACGCAACTCGATCGACCCTTTGGTCACGGCGCCGCGTTCGCCGCGCAACATGTTGGAAATCGCACGCAAGGTTGTGGTTTTGCCCGCACCATTGCCGCCCAGCAAGGCAACGATCTTGCCGTCGGGCACGTTCAGGGACACGCCCTTGAGAACCAAAATTACATGGTTGTAAATGACCTCGATGCCGTTGACGTTCAGAACAATTTTGGGCGTATCCATACTTTCCTTGTCATAGCGGCCCGTGGGAGCCGCACCCCTGCCGCGGGGCAGAAGGGGTGGGAGGCTACCGTCAGGAGCGAGCGAAACCGATCATGACTGGCAATCCGTCGCAGCGCGGCGCGTCATCTTCTTGTCAGCCAGATACTTGTCGGCACCAGCCTTGACCATGGGTTTAATGATCTGGTCGTCGGCCGCGATGAAGTCGGAGCTGAACTCCCATTTGCTGCCGTTCCAGGTGTGGATGCGTGCTGCGGTCGAGCCCATGTGGTCTGCGCACGAGGTGCTGAGGGGGCGCATCACGCCGGTAAAGCCCAGTGCGTCCAGACGCTTCTGATCCAGCGCCAGGTTCTCCAGACCCCAGCGCACCTGCTCACCGGTCATGACTTTGCCTTTGCCGAAGCGCTCCTGGGCGCGGCGCACCGCTTCGACACTGAGCATCTGGATGATCACCCCGCGTGTGTACAAGACCTGGCCGACCTCGTCTTTCGGTCCCGAGCCCTGGCCTTTTTCGTGGACAAACTTCAGGATGTCCTGGATCACCTTGGGCTGCTGGCCAGAGGTGTTGAGTGCCAGCGCGCTGTAGCCTTTGGCGCCTTCGCCTACGTCCTTGACGTCTGGCTCGGCACCGGCCCACCACACGCCGTACATCTTGTCGCGCGGATAGCCTGTGGCCTGTGCTTCCTTGAGTGCAGTGGAGTTCATCACGCCCCAGCCCCACAGCAGCACGTAGTCCGGACGAGCCTGCCGCACCTGCAGCCAGGCGGCCTTCTGCTCGACGCCGGGTGCGGTGACGGGAATCAGCTGCAGCTCAAAGCCCTGCATGCGCGAACGCTCCTGCAGCAGTGCAATCGGTTCCTTGCCGAAGGGTGAATCGTGGTAGACCAGCGCAATCTTCTTGCCCTTGAGCTTGTCCGGACCGCCTTCCTTTTTGGCGATGTG
>JANMBW010000106.1:0-1557 GCA_031360565.1 Polaromonas sp. | reverse complement strand
TGGCTGGCACCCGAAGCACTCACACGCCGTGCGGATTACGCCATGGCGCTCGGCGGCCGTATGCCGGAACCCCTTTATTTGCAGCCGTATTTGAGTGGGGCCACCCGCGAGCGCATTGCCCAGGAAGCACCCGCAGCCCGGGCCGGCCTGATGCTGGCCAGTCCCGACTTCATGACTAAATAGCCCTCCCGGAGATTTCGTATGCATGCCTTCCTGTCACGCCGTCAGCTGTTGTGGGGCGCGAGCGCCAGTGCCGCGCTCGCAGCGGCCCAGCCTTTACGGGTCTGGGCCCAGGCCGCACCGGCAGGCACAAAACGGGCTGATACCGGCCGGCTGGTAGTGGTCATGCTGCGCGGTGCGTACGACGGGCTTTCAGCACTGGTGCCTTATGCCGACGCCCACTACTACAGCAGCCGCCCGACGATCGCCATTGCTGCACCGGATGGCAGCGCGCAGACCGCGCTCAAGCTCGACAACAGCTTTGCACTGCACCCGGCGCTGGCGCCCCTGTTGCCGCTTTGGCAACAAGGCGTCCTGAGCGTGGTGCCGGCAGCGGGCCTGCCCGCACCCAACCGTTCGCACTTTTCGGCACAGTACGAAATGGAAATCGCGCAGAGCGGAAAAAGCAGCGCCACGTCAGGATGGCTCAACAAGCTGGCTGGAATCCAGCATGCTGGCAACGCCGCATCTGCCATGGGTGTGGGCGAGGCCAACCCTGCCATCCTCGCTGGCGAAGCGTCGGTCAGGCTGATTGCGCGCGGCCAGTCTGCAGAGCGTACCGGCGTGCTGGCCAATGAAAAAACCCGCAGCGCCTTGATGGACCTGTATGCGGGCAAGGACGCGTTGAGCGAAGCCTTTCGCCAGGGTGCCAGTAGCCGCATGCAGAGCGCTCAGGAGCTGAGCAGCGAAAAAATGATGGCCGAAAGCCGGCGTGATGCGGCCATGCGGGACATTCCGCGCAACATGAATAACCCGCTCGACCGCGACGGTACACCAGCCAGCGCACAAGCTCAAGCCGCTCAGATGGCTGCCGCCAGCAACGGCGCTGCTGATCCGGTAGGCCTGCAGCTGGACGCGCAACACCTGGGCACCCTGATGCGCAACGACCGCGCGCTGCGCCTGGGTTTTTTGTCGGCCGGCGGCTGGGACACGCATGCCAACCAGGGCCATGTCACCGGCCAACTGGCCAACAACCTGGGCAACCTGGGGCGCGGCATTGCCCAATTGCGGAAGGACTTTTCAGAACCCGGCGACGTCATCGTGGTGATGAGCGAGTTTGGCCGTACCGCCCATGAAAACGGCACACGCGGCACCGACCATGGCTTCGGCAATGCGCTCTGGCTGGTGGGCAACCGCGTCAACGGTGGTCGCTGGCACGGACATTGGACCGGCCTGGCGCGCGGCAACCTCAACGAAGCCCGCGATGTGCCTGCACACCACGACTACCGCGCCGTGCTGGCGCAGGTGCTGCGGACCAGCTTTGCCCTGTCAGACACCGCGCTGGCCAATCTGTTGCCCGGTGCCAGTTGGGACACCCGTCTGGATGGACTGATGCGC
>JANMBW010000067.1:0-1641 GCA_031360565.1 Polaromonas sp. | reverse complement strand
CTTCCCGGTCGAGGAAATCACCATCGCGGGTAACCTGAAAGACATGCTGAGGGGCATCCAGGCGGTGGGTGCGGATGCCTACACCTACGGGGCTAAAACGGTGGGCTCGATTTTGGTTAACAAAATGAAGGTTGCGGGGAGTTAATTGGCCCCCACGGTTGCTCACTTCGTGTAGCGCTCTGCCCCCCGAGGGGGCCGCTGCGCCTGCGGTCTGGCAGAGCCAGATCCGCGGCCCCTGCTTGGAAAGGCGGAGCCAAGAGGGACCTTCCGCTTTGAGAGGTAGTTAACCGGCCAGGGCGGCTTTCACGGCTGCTGATACTTGGCCCATATCAGCTTTGCCGGCCAGTTTTGCTTTGACTGCACCCATGACTTTGCCCATATCGCCGGGGCCCGTCGCACCCAAGCTCGCGACGATGGTCTTAACTGCTGCCATCACTTCGTCGGCGCTCAAGCGTGTCGGCAGGTAGGCCTGGAGCACCACCAGCTCAGCGGCTTCCTTGTCGGCTAGGTCCTTGCGCTCGGCTTTCTTAAAGGCCTCAATCGAATCCTTACGCTGCTTGATCAGCTTGTCGACAATCGCGACCACGGCAAGGTCGTCGACCACCACGCGTTCATCGACTTCCTTTTGCTTGATCGCCGACAGCAGCAGGCGGATGGTGCCCAGTCGTTCGCTGTCCTTGGCGCGCATCGCGGTTTTCATGTCTTCAGTGATCTGGTCTTTGAGTGACATGGGTTCTCCTGGAAGAAGTTCGAAAAGTAAAAAAGCCCGCCAGAGCGTCCTGCGGCGGGCTTGTTGTGTTGCCGCGAGGCAAACCTGATGCGGGATCAGTAAAGTTTCTTGGGCAACTGCATGGAACGAATGCGCTTGTAGTTACGCTTGACCGCAGCCGCTTTTTTGCGTTTGCGCTCAGCAGTTGGCTTTTCATAAAACTCGCGTGCGCGCAGGTCGGTCAGCAGGCCGAGCTTTTCGATCGTGCGCTTGAAACGGCGCAAAGCCACATCGAAAGGTTCGTTATCTTTTACACGAATGGTCGTCATTGAGAGGTGAGTCCAGAGTGGGGCGTCGTTTTTGATCTGATCAGAATCAGGCCGGACGCGGGTTTGCTAGCAAAGCCTTGGATTATAGCCCAAGCTTGTCGTCCCGAATCATGCGTAGTCTCACGCGCAGTCGGCAAGTTGACGCTGCGTCAAGGCCTGCGCGCAGGCAAAACCCGAGGCCCAGGCCCACTGAAAGTTGTAACCGCCCAGCCAGCCGGTGACATCCACCACTTCGCCGATGAAATACAGGCCGGGCTGCCTGGACTCCATGGTCTGGGATGACAAATCCCGGGTGTCTACGCCGCCGACCGTGACTTCGGCTTTTTTGTAGCCTTCCGAGCCGTTTGGGGTGAGCTGCCAGTCGGCCAGACGCAGGGCCAGGCCCTGCAGGTCTTTGTCGGTGGCATCGGCGATGGGGCGCTGCAAGGCGGGGTCGCTGCTGACCCAGGCGTCGGCCAGGCGGCTGGGGACCAGGCTGGCCAGCTCGTTGACAATCAGCTTTTTGGAGCTGGATTTGGCCCGCTGCAGGGTGGCGGACAGGTCTGCGCCAGGGGCCAGGTTGACGCGCACGGGTTCGCCCTCACGCCAGAAGCTTGAAATTTG
>JANMBW010000060.1:0-1850 GCA_031360565.1 Polaromonas sp. | reverse complement strand
CTGGGAGTGAGGGAGGGAGTTTGGGCTGGCCATGCTGGACCTAGAAAGTGGTGTCGATTGAATCCACAGTCCATCGTAACCGCTTGGCATTCACTTCACTCCGTGCAAGCTGTTTGCGCGAGACTTGCCTACAGAGCGGGGCGGTTCCAACTGACTCGACGCTGTACAGTTGGTTGGTGACCGCTTCGCTTGATGCACACCGCCGCAGATCCAGACCCGTCCGTCAGGACCCGCAAAATCCCCGCAATCCAGCCCATATGCTGGAGTCGGTGTTGCACGAATGGGGTGGGAAAAACGATTTGTGGATTTTTGGCTATGCGTCGCTGATCTGGCGACCTGATTTCGAATTTTCGGAAGAACGGATGGCGACCATCTACGGCTACCACCGTGCCCTCAAAATGTGGAGCCGGCTGAACCGCGGCACACCCGAATGCCCGGGCCTGGTCTTTGGTTTGCTGCACGGCGGCAGTTGCCGGGGCGTGGCTTTTCGAATTCCGAAAGCACGCGTCACGGCCACCCTTCCGACGCTGTGGGACCGGGAAATGCCCAATGGGGTGTATGACCCCAAATGGCTCAACTGTCACACCTCCAAGCAAGGCGTGCTGATGCCCGAGCGTGCACTGGCGTTCACGCTGTCCAAGCGCAGCCCCAGTCACACTGGCGTATTGAGCGAAGAGACTTACCGCCAGATTTTTTCGGACTCATGCGGACGCTTTGGCACCACCCGAGACTATGCCCAGCTGACCTACGACAAATTACGTTCGCTGGGGATTGAAGACCAAGCGCTGGGCAAGCTGCTGCGATGGGCGGGAAGCAAAGATCGTCAGACCGAACGCTGATCGCCTCAGCGGGCGTTTAGCCAATTTTCAGCGCGCTGCAAGTCTTCGAGCGTGTCGATATCGGTCACCACACCCGCATCATCGACGTCTAAAAATGCTACTGAATCAATAGCAGCTTGCGCAAGCAGTATGCTGGCTGCACCCTGATTTCCTTTTAAATTCAGGAGTTGCTCCGCGCAGGCAGCCGAAAATCGCACGGGATGGCCGCGTTGCCCCATGTAGCGCGGAACCGTCACGGCGCTAGGGGGCGCCAATGCAATCGTACGCAGGGTGTCACTGCGAATCAGTGGCAAGTCCGCTGGCAGGATCAGCCACCCCGTCGCATCGGCTGTCGCCTTCACACCGGCTGCAATCGAATCCCCCATGCCGGGTCGCGTCGGGTCGGGTTGCACCACATGCCAGGACAGGCCGCTGGCTTTGACTGCGTCCAGCACATGGTCGATCACCCGTTTGCCAGACAGCATGGCTTGCAGCTTGTGCACGGTGCCGCCGGATGCAGCAAATCGCTCACCGCGGCCAGCAGCCAGAATAATCACAACAGGAAGGCAGGCAATCGATGACATCGGCAATGACCTGGGGGACGAACTTTATACTTCCAGTATGTCAGAGACCCGTCCCTCCTCCACCTCCATAGCCGATTTGCGCAAGAGCTACGAGCGCGCCGAACTCGACGAAAAAGCCTCGCACGCCGATCCGTTTCTGCAATTCGGCCAATGGCTCAATGAGGCCATCGCCGCCAATGTGCCCGAACCCAACGCCATGACGCTGGCGACCGTCGGCAGCGACCTGCGGCCCTCAACGCGGGTGGTGCTGATCAAGGGTTTCGATGCGCGCGGCGTCGTCTGGTACACCAACTATTCCAGCCGCAAGGGACTGGAGCTGGCCGGGAATCCGTATGCGGCGCTGCAGTTTCACTGGGTCGAGCTGGAACGAACCGTGCGGATTGAGGGCCTGGTGGAAAAGGTGTCGGCCGAGGAGAGCGATGCCTACTTTCACTCGCGGCCACTCGAC
>JANMBW010000037.1:0-1922 GCA_031360565.1 Polaromonas sp. | reverse complement strand
TTGGCGAAATTCGTGATTTTGAAACCGCGCAAATCGCCATCCAGGCATCGCTGACCGGGCATCTGGTGCTGGCCACGCTGCACACCAACGACGCCGCCAGCGCCGTCACGCGTTTGACCGACATGGGCGTTGAACCGTTTTTGTTGAGCTCGTCCCTGCTGGGCGTTCTGGCACAACGGCTGGTACGAAAAGTCTGTGTGCATTGCCGCGGCACGGGTTGTGCGGAATGTGCCCAGGCGGGTTACCAGGGCCGTACCGGTGTGTTCGAGCTGATGGTGGCCAATGAGTCGATTCGTGCACAGGTCCATAACCGCGCCTCCGAGGCCGATATCCGTGTGGCAGCGATCGAAGCGGGCATGACGCTGATGCGGGAGGACGGAGAGAGGCTGGTCAATGCCGGGATCACCTCGCGTGAAGAGTTGATGCGCGTCACCCGGGACTGACATGGCCCCCACGCTCAGTAGCCGCAGGCGGGATTGACAGATGCCGGCCTATTCGTTTGAAGCCTTGCAGCACGACGGCAAAGTCCGTCGTGGCGTGATTGAAGCAGACACCGCCAAATCGGCACGCAGCCTGTTGCGTAGCCAGGCGCTGGTACCGCTGGCAGTCAGTGCGGTCAGTAGTAACGCGGGTCAAGGGGCCGTCACATCGGTGCTGCAAACGCAATTGTTTGGCGGTCGCGTGTTCAACACCACCCGGCTGACCATCTGGACGCGCCAGCTCGCCGGGCTAGTGACTTCAGGCTTGCCGCTGGAACGCGCACTCACCGCACTGGCCGATGAATCCGAAGACGACAAGCAGCGCAACCTGGTGGCGTCCCTGCGCGCAGAGGTCAATGGTGGCTCCAGTTTTGCCCGGGCCCTGTCGCAGCACCCGCGCGAATTCGAGCCTATCTACACCGCTGTGATTGGCGCAGGTGAGCAAAGCGGTCATTTGGGCATGGTGCTGGAACGCCTGTCAGATGACCTGGAAGAGCGCCAGACGCTCAAGTCCAAACTGGTCGCGGCGGCGCTGTACCCAGCCATCGTCACGCTGGTAGCCATCGTCATTGTGATGTTCCTCGTTGGCTACGTCGTGCCGCAAGTGGCCAATGTTTTTGCAGGAACCAAGCGCGCGCTGCCATTTTTAACCGTTGCCATGCTGGCCCTGAGCGGCCTGGTGCGCAATTACGGCTGGGCGGTGCTAGGCGCTATGATTTTAGTAGCTGTTGGCGCACGATTCGCGCTGCGAAACGAAGGTTTTCGTGAGAAATTTGATGCCGCAACTTTGACCATTCCTGTCGTTGGGCGCCTGGCCCGCGACTACAACGCCGCGCGCTTTGCCAGCACGCTGGCGATGTTGGCTGGTGCTGGCCTGCCCATCTTGAAAGCGCTACAGGCGGCTGCAGAAACCCTGTCCAATCGCGCCATGCGCGCCGATGCACTCGATGCGCTGCTGCTGGTGCGCGAGGGCGCGCCACTGGCGTCTGCCTTGGGGCAGAAAAAACGCTTTCCCGGACTGGTTAGCATGTTTGCCCGGCTGGGCGAGCAAACCGGCCAGTTGCCAGTCATGCTGCAGCGCGCCGCCGTGCAGTTGTCCAATGAAGTCCAGCGCCGCGCCATGGCACTGGCCACCATCCTCGAGCCCCTACTCATCGTGGCCATGGGGCTGGTGGTGATGCTGATTGTGTTGGCCGTGTTGCTACCGATCATTCAGCTGAACCAGTTTGTGAAATAACGCGAGGCCAGCTTCGTTACTGGAGGCCTTGCACCCGCATTTTTCCCGGCAACCGATGTTAGGATTTGTTTCATGTTCTCCGAACCAAAGCACACGATGACCGAGCCGGTTGCGAGCGAAAAAAACAGAGACAACAAGCTCAGCAAACGCATCAGTCACCTTGCCAGCACCGGAGGAATCCCGGCAACCATAGTTGCTTTCTCTGG
>JANMBW010000001.1:0-3009 GCA_031360565.1 Polaromonas sp. | reverse complement strand
CCGCCCATCTCGCCGAAGCCTTCCATCTCAATTACGAATTGCATCATGGCGGGAACTCCCTCAACAATTTCGCGAATCTGCATGTGATCATGGCGATCCAGAATACCGAGTTCTTCGAAGTGCTCCTACCAGCCGAATCGCAGAAGTACGGCTTGGTTCAGGATATCGTGATCGACAGCGATGGCTTGGTACATGCCCCCACCGGCCCTGGCCTGGGTGCCACGATCGACTTTGAATTGATTGAGCGAAAAAAGATTGCTGTGTTGACCTAGGTGGCAAAGAGAATGCTTTGCGAACATTTAAGTTGGCACAGCGTGTTTGTTGTCAATTTGGATGCCAATAGTAAGTCGAACAATCCGACGCAAGGCAGCCCGATTCCTTGGCCTTGTCTTAGCCATTCAATTATTTAGACGTGGCGCGGTTTGCAAAAGGTCTGCCACCTCTTTTTTCCAGAATTTCGCAAAGCCAGTGGTGGAATGGCCTGCTGTGTCGCGGCTGGCGGGAATCAGCAGCACGCGGCCGTTCTTGACTCGTTTGATCTCACTGTCGAGCACGCCCAGTTCAGGCGGATTTCTTTCGTCATCAGCGGCATTGATAGCCAGCAATGTGGCCTTGATACGCTCCAGGCCCGGCGATGGGTTGTAGTCCCGTGAGGACTCCCATTGATAAAGGTGATCGTTGGCGTCCCCGTTGAAAGTGCTGGTCAGGCGTTGGGTGATGACGGCATCTGCCTTTTCGCGAGTCGGCGCGAGTTTGAAAAGCCCCTGGTTACCACCCGTCGTCGCGGCACTGAAAAAAGCCGATGCGAGTTGAATGCTGGGCGGCTGTTTGACGTAGTTGCCGCCCATCCATTCGGGATCTCTGCGTATGGATTCAGTGAGCATGCGCCGCAGCATCCAATTGCGACCTGACATCTCGGTAGGAAGGGACGCCATTGGTACCGCAATATCCATCGCGTCCGGATATTTTTGGGCCCACATCCAGGTTTGCATACCGCCCATCGAATTGCCTAGCACCATGCGCAGACGCTTGACTCCGAGGTGCTCTGTGACCAGCCTGTATTGCGCTTCAACCATATCGTCGTAGTTATATTGCGGAAATTTGGCGCGCAGTCCATCCGATGGCTTGCTCGACTTTCCGGTGCCAATCGCATCCGGCAGGATGATGAAATACCGATTGGCGTCCAGCGGTTGCCCGGGTCCGAAAAGCTCCCCGGCAAACGCCGGGCCAAGCAGATTTGCACCAGAGCCAACCGTACCGTGAAGAATCAGGACCGGTTCGCCTTTGGGGTCACCCACGGTGGTGTAGTGAAGCCGTAACTCCGGCAGCACCTCACCCGTTTGGAACTTGAAGTTCTTGACTATCCAATTACCTTCCCGAGCGGCCGGTAGGTCGGCAGCCTGGGCTGTTGCTACAACAACAAAAAGGAAACCTGTGGAAAGTAGTCTGCTAAGCCAATGTGTCATGTCCAATTACCGTGGTTATTCAATAGCGGAATCTGCTTTTTTTACTGAAGTTTTCGGCCTCTATCGGTCACAAGCTCCAGAAAAGCACCTATTTCTCGATTTTGAGTTTCGTTTTCGGCCGCGCTGATACCGGCGCCCGACACGTGGCCCATAGGTCTTTGAGCATTGATCGCGACATAACGCACGTCGGGAATGTAGTGGGCAGCTTCCATAGCGTCGTATTCCGGATTGAGTAAATCGCCGGTGCCAGCCAGGATCAGTGTTTTGGCCTTGATGGAAGCCAGCGCGCGGTGGTAATCGCCATTAAAACCTGGCGTGGTGCCCAGGTTGTGTTGATCGTAGGCGAGGCTTTGATAAATCCAATCGTTTGCGTCCATCCGCCGCCAGCCCGAATCCTGCACTCTTTTGAGATAGGGAATGGCATCTTGCGCCTGGGCATATTGGGATTCCTGATAACCCGGTGTCCGCACAATCACGCCTGACAGCCATCCCGCCCACAGGCGCATGCCCTGCTCGGGTGGCGCGTTGACGGCGTAGTTTCCGCCCATCCAGCGCGGGTCGGCGGTGATGCTTTGCCTCAACATTTCCAGTACCCCAGTGGTCCACGCCGGCGTACGACCCAGTGGAATGATGGGCACCACGCTGTCGACCTGTTCGGGATAACTGACCGCCCATTGCAGCGCCTGCATACCGCCCATGGACGCGCCAATCACTGTCACCAGCTTTTTGATGCCAAATTTTTCTGCGACCAAGCGTTGCTGGGAACTGGCCATGTCGCGAATATTGAATTTCGGAAACTGCATGCGCGGCTGCATCACGCTGTTAGACGGCGAGGAGCTCAGGCCGTTGCCGATGGCGTCGGTGCAGATGATGAAGTACTTGGACGGGTCGAGTGCGCGTCCGGGCCCAATCAGGTAATCAATGCGATGGTGATTACCACCAATCGAGGTGACCATCAGTATGGCGTTGGATTTACTGGCGTTGAGGGTGCCGTGCGTGACGTAGGAAAGCGAAAAGTCCTTGATGGCTTCCCCGCTTTCCAGTTTCAGATCGCCGAGGGAAAAGTTTTGGTGAGGCGACTCGCTCGGCGTGTGGGCAAAGGCTGGCAGGGCCAGCAACGCCAGCATCAGGCAGATGGGGATGATGCGCGCCCTCATGGCTTGGCTTTCAGAAAATTGTCAATCTCGCCAAAAAACTCAAAGCGGGGCTTTTCAAACAGAACAAAGTGGGTGGCGTTTTTGATCACCACGCTCTTTTTGACCGGCGCATTGGTCAGGTCGCGCATCAGGCCCTCGCGGTCTTCTGGATACGACCAAGTATCAAATTCCCCCGCAATCAAGAGTGTCGGCACATAAATCGAAGACGCGTTCCACATGGCTCGTCCGGTCGCCTGCATGAAGGTGTCTTCCAGCACACCGTTGGGCGCGCGCAGGCTGGGAGGCGAGCGGGTCTCGCTGGTTGGGTCGGTCTTGAGTGCTTCAAGGGCGAAGGCATCGCGCACGCCTTCTTCTCGGAATGAATTTTTGTCGGCTACTGGAATTTC
>JANMBW010000511.1:0-5326 GCA_031360565.1 Polaromonas sp. | reverse complement strand
TGAGCTGCAAGGCATCGCGCCACGAGCCTTGCAGCTGCACGCCCGCGCGCCAGGCCTTGCCGTCAATGCCGGTGATGCGCTGGACCTCGGTCGCAAGCAGCGTTTCAACACCGGCGGCGCACGGTAAAAAGAGCTGAAGTTGGTTCATGAATAAAGACTACGACTGGCTGAGTGACGGTTTTTTTCAAGCAGGGCGCGGGACTGGCTTTGCCAGACGGCAGGCGCCGGACTGCGAGACACAGCCCTTCTGTATGCCGTCCAAGCCTGCACTGCAGGCTTGGAGCCGCGGCACACAGCCCCCTCGGGGGGCAGGGAGCGACACGCAGTGCGCGACCGTGGGGGCCATATTCATAACGACTTGCGCAGGCTGGCCGGCGCAATGCGCAGCGCCTCGCGGTATTTGGCGACCGTGCGGCGCGCGCATTCAATGCCCTGCTCTTTGAGCATTTGAGAAATCTGATTGTCGCTGAGCGGTTTCTTCAGGCTCTCGGACGCCACAAACTGCTTGATCAGCGCCCGCACGGCAGTGCTCGACGCATTACCGCCGGTCTCGGTACCGAGCGCCGAACCAAAAAAGTATTTCAGTTCAAAAGTACCAAAGGGCGTACTCATGTACTTGGCGGTCGTCACCCGAGAAATGGTCGATTCGTGCAGGCCCAGTTCATCGGCAATCTCACGCAGCACCAGCGGCCGCATGGCCAGCTCACCGTGAGAAAAGAAGTTTTTCTGGCGCTCGACAATTGCGGTGCTGACGCGCAGGATGGTGTCAAAACGCTGCTGGATGTTCTTGATGAACCAGCGTGCTTCCTGCAGGCGCTGCTGCAGGGCTTGGCCGCCTGAACCCGCGCCCCGGCCATGGTGCTGCTTGAGGGCGTTGGCGTAAATATCATGAACGCGTAAGCGCGGCATGACGTCTGCATTGAGCGTGACCTTGAAGCCCCGGCCAGATTTGACAACAAAAACGTCGGGCACGATCAGGTTGCGCTCGACATTGACAAACCGGCGTCCAGGCTTGGGGTCGAGCCGGCCGATCACCCCGATGGCGCTCTTGATCACCGCCTCCGACAAGCCGCAGAGCTGGGCCAGACGCTTGACATCGCGCTTGGCCAGCAGTTCCATGGGCTGCTTGCACACCACCAGCGCGGCCTGGGTGTCCTCACCATCCTGGCAGTCGAGCAGTTGCAGGCTTAGACACTCGGCCAGATTGCGCGCACCGACGCCAGCCGGCTCCATATGGTGCAGCAGCTTGAGCGCAATCGCGAAATGCTGTTCGAGCTCCTCGGTCTGGTCCAGATCGCCACCGGCCAGACCTGCTGCCAGCGACGCGAGACTGTCTTCCAGGTACCCATCATCATTAAGAGACTCAATCAAAAAATGCAGCGCAGCGCGGTCGACTTCGGCCAGCCGCAGACCGAGCGACTGGCGGTGCAAATAGTCCTGCAGTGACGCGTGGCTGGAGGCTAAATCTGAAGCCTCAGCGTCGCTGTCGTCCAGATTGTTTTTGCGGGCCGGCGCATCGCTGCCCCATTCGCTGTCGTCGGGCGTGGACTCGACGCTACCGTCGCCTTCCCAGCTGTCCTCAAGCTTGGCCTCGGAGCTGATTTCAACCGCCGATTCCACTTCATTTTGGCTGGTAGCCGGCGTATCCTGGACTCGAGCAGCTACAAAATCTGTAGCATATTCAAATTCCTGGTTGTCCAGGCTGACTGGCGTATCAGTGTGGTCAAGACCAAACTCTTCGCGCGGAGCCGCGTCCTCCGTGACTTCGAGAAAGGGGTTTTCGTCGAGCATCTGCTCGACCTCCTGACTCAATTCGAGTGTCGACAACTGCAACAGACGAATCGACTGCTGCAGTTGCGGCGTCAGCGCCAGATGCTGCGAAACCCGAAGTGACAGCCCCTGCTTCATGGCCAGAGAAAACTAACGCGAAAACGGAGTGGCGCGTTTTTCCAAGCAGGGGCCGCGGAACCGGCTTTGCCGGGCCGCAGGCGCTGCCCCCAGAGGGGGGAGGGAGCTACACGCAGTGAGCGACAACGGGGGGGAGTCACGCTCACATCCTGAAATGTTCACCCAGGTATACCCGGCGTACATCGGCGTTGTTGACGATCTCGGAAGGCGTGCCCATGGCCAGCACATGCCCGTCATTGATGATGTAGGCGTGGTCACAAATGCCCAGCGTTTCGCGCACATTGTGGTCGGTGATCAGCACGCCAATGCCGCGCGCTTTCAAAAAACCGATGATGCGCTGAATCTCGATCACGGCAATCGGGTCGATGCCGGCAAAGGGCTCGTCGAGCAGAATAAACCGGGGCTGGGTCGCCAGCGCCCGCGCGATCTCGACCCGGCGGCGCTCACCGCCGGACAGGGCCAGTGCTGGCGAATCACGCAGATGCTCGACCCGCAGGTCATCGAGCAGGCCGGCAAGGCGCTGGGCAATGTCGGCCCGACCCAGCGGTCGCCCTGACGCATCATGCTGAAGCTCCAGCACGGCTCGCACGTTTTCTTCCACCGTGAGCTTGCGAAAAATCGATGCCTCTTGCGGCAAATAACTCAGGCCAAGGCGCGCACGACGGTGAATCGGCATGTGTTCGACCGACTGCCCGTCAATCGTGATTTCGCCGGCGTCGGCGCGCACCAGGCCGACAATCATGTAAAAAGAGGTGGTTTTTCCCGCGCCGTTGGGGCCCAGCAGGCCCACCACTTCGCCGCTTTGCACCGCCAGCGACACATCCCGAACCACTTTGCGGCTGCCGTAGGACTTTTGCAAGCCGGTGGCCACCAGGCGGCTCGCCGGCCCCGCTGCGGAGGCGTCGGCGGCGACTTCCGGCAGTGCAGGCCGTTCTACCGCCGCGGGTGGCGTCGCCATGTCCATGGCACTCAATTCTTGTCCGAGCCGAGCGTGGTGCTGGGGCGCAAGCTTGGCATCGGTCCACTCGGCCGTGCGGGGCCACCTGATCCGGCCGCGCTAGAGGCCGCCAGCCGGGGCGCCAGCTGGGCGCGAACCCGGCCAGACGGATTGGTGGCCGAGCGGTTTTGAGCGCCGCCATCAACTGTGAAAACGTCGGTATTGTTGTCGTAATTGATTTGCGCGCCAGTGGTTTCATCGGCCAGCACAGCGCCGGCATACCGCCTGAGCACGGCGCGCCGTATCAGTTTGACGACATCGGCACGGCTGTCGTACTCGATTCGCTCGGCTTCGCCTTCAATGAATTCGTCAAGCCCATCACGCTTTTTGCGATAAAACGCCAGCTTGCTTGGGGCTGCGATGACCGTGGCCTGCTGGTAGCCCTCAGGGTCCTGCCGAACTTCCACCCGCTCGCCGCGAATCACGGTGGTGCCTTTGGTGATCACCACATTGCCGGTGAAAACGCTGGTCTGCTTGAGGTCGTCGTAGCGCAGGGCGTCTGCCTCCGCATTCATGGGCTTGTCGCGATCCGCCCGTTCGGCCGCAGCAGGCAGCACCGCCAACGCGCACAAGGCGAGGACGGCGATTTTAAAAAATGCAGGGTATTTCATAAAGGCACGAATCTTGCTGCTTGTGGATGTGCCTGATTGTAGCCATGCCCACTTCGCGCACCGCGACGATGCCAGCCAATCTGGGCCCCTTCAGAGACGGACCGACAAAAAAACCGCCAGCTGAGGGCGGTTTTTTTGTTGCCAGGTCTAAAACCCCGTACCGGCGCAGTGTCCGAACTGGCTTATTTGGCCTTGCGGGTCAAACCCACCAGGTAGTCAGCCACGACCAGCGCGCGTTCCATGGTCTGCGCCACCGACCCCGAGGTGAAATAACGGCCAGCGACACCCAGAGCCGGTACGCCATCGACCTTGTAGGCATCTTGCAGCAAGGTCGCCTTGCGGGCTTTGGTCGCAATCGGGAAGGAGTTGTAGGCTTCTAGGAATTTCGCCTTGCTGATGCCCTGTTTTTCGGCCCAGGCCGTCACCTGATCAGCGCTGGAGAGGTTCTGCTTTTCGACATGGATGGCGTAGAACACTTTCTTGTGCAATTCCTCAACCTTGCCCAGGCTTTCCAGCACAAAGTACAGCCGCTGCTGTGGCTCGAAATCCGGCCGGAACGCGACGGGCGCGCGCCGGATGGACACGTCTTTAGGCGCCTTTTTAATCCACTCTTCCAGCTGAGGTTCAAACCGGTTGCAATGCGGGCAGTTGTACCAAAAAAACTCGACGACTTCGATTTTTCCGGCAGCGGCTTCGGTTTGCGCAGGCTTGTCGAGCACCAGGTAGTCGGTGCCTTCCTGGGGAACCTTGCCCTGGGCGCTCACCAATGCTGGCAATGCCAGCACGCCGCCAAAAGAGGCTGCCGCCACGCTGGCGGCAGAAAGTGAAAAATCACGTCGTTGCATTCATGTATCTCCTGAATAGCCTGAAAACCGTTTGCCGTCCTGCCTTGAGTCGCACCCCGAGCCAAAAGTTCAGCGCTGTACCCGGACCAGCGCGGTTTCGACCGCATAGGCATCGAGCCGTTCCTTGGTCTTGTCGGCCTCTTCCTTTTTGAGAAACGGCCCGAGGCGAACCCGGTACACCGTGCGTCCCGACTGTTCGCGCTCAGTGACCCTGGCCTGAAACCCCAGCAAGGACAACTTGGCACGTTGTTGCTCGGCATCCTCTGGCGTCCGGAATGCGCCCGCCTGAATGAAGTAACTAAACGGGTCCACACCCGAACCGGATGACAGGGTGTCTGGCTTGGATTCGGGCCTGGAGCCCGTTCTGGCTTTGACCAGATCACCGAGCGGATCGGAGGACGCCGACGTGGTGCCGCCCGGCGTGGCCGGGCCGGCGGGATTGGCCGCCTCGGCGGCAGGGGGAGCTGCGGGTGGCGTCACACCGCCTGACCGAGCCGGATTTTTGCCGGCAAGCGGAGCGTTGGGGTTCCAGTCCCGGTTCTTTTTGGCCTCTGCAGCATCGCTGTCCGCAGCGCGGGACTGGCCCTTGTTTAAAAAGGGAATGGGTACCTTGGTGACGTAAACGGCAACCGCCAGCGCAGCCCCCAGGCCCAGCAGCGCACCAATAATCAGGCCGAGCAGGGTGCCTCCGTGCTGGGTGTCTTTTTTTTCGGCTGATAGGTTCATGGCTTGTCTCTTGTCTGGCCCGCGGGCGGCAGGGTAAGTCTCGTTTTTTCAGGCATGCTCACATTTTTCGGGGTGCACTGACACCCAGAATGGCCAGCCCATTGTGCAACACCTGTGCCGTGGCTGCGACCAGCGCAAGGCGCGCCAGCTTGACCGCTTCATCGTCCACCAAAATCCGTTCGGCGTCGTAGTAACTGTGGTAACAGGCGGCTAGCTCACGCAGGTAAAAAGCCACGTCA
>JANMBW010000503.1:0-4534 GCA_031360565.1 Polaromonas sp. | reverse complement strand
GTTGATGACCTGCACCTCAATCCCGGCAGCTTGCAGGTTCTCGACTTCTTCGCCGCCACGGCCAAAAATAAACGGGTCTCCGCCTTTGAGGCGAACCACTTTTTCGCCATCCCGGACGGCCATCACCATCAGCTTGTCGATGAACACCTGGGGCGTGGACTTGCAGCCACCGCGCTTGCCGACATACACAATGCGCGCGCGCGGGTCGGCAAAGGCCACGATTTCATCGCTCACCAGGTCATCAACGAAGAGCACGGTGGCACTCTGAATGGCCTTCACCGCTTTCAAGGTTAGCAATTCCGCATCGCCGGGACCGGCACCCACAAGGGTACAGCTTCCGTTTGACGGGGCGTGACGTCCAGGTAAATCCATGGCTGAGGTGTTGGGGCGGGTAATTGGAGTCAGGGTTCAGGGGTTTAGGAGGTTGCGGTCTGATTATCGACGGACGACAAGGCCCCACGTGTATATCAGCCAAGCAAAAAGTGCGCCATCTGTTTCGCGTGGGCGCGGCAGGGACCCCGGTGATCCCCGACCTGCTTACTTAAAGTTGGCTAAAAAGTGGGCCAGGTCAGCCAGTTCGTTGTCCTTGAGACCAAACAAGGACGCCGACATGATGGTGTCACGGCCCGGACCGGGGTGATCACGAAACTGCTTCATCGAATAGACCAAGAAGGCCTCGTTCTGACCCGCCAGCCTGGGGATTTGCTGGCGACCGACGTAATCGGGCAGGTGACAGGTGCCGCAAAGCATTTTGCTGGACAACTGCTGGCCGCGCTGGAACGTCTCTGCCTGGATGGTGCCCGAAGGTTTGGCGGGTGTCTGGGCTGAAAAATAGCTGGCCAGGGCCACCAGTTCGGGGTCTTTCATGTTGTCGAGCAAGCCCTTCATCTGGGGGATCTCGCGCAGGCCTTCGCGAATCAGCACCAGCTGGTTCTCAATGAAAACTTTAGGCTGCCCGGCCAATGAGGGTGTCAGGGGAATCTGGGAATTTCCCTGTGGACCATGGCAAGCCATGCACAGTCCCAGTGTCGCCGCGCTGGGTTGATCGGCCTGGACCGGTGCCCATAAAAAAAGCAGGGCCACTGCTGTCAGTGCCCTGCTTACCCATTGACCCGTCTCAGGGCTTGGCATAGGAGATGCGGTAGATCGCGCCCATTTGCTCATCCGACACCAGCAGAGATCCGTCCGGCATTTGCATCATGTAGGTTGGACGGCCCCAAAAGTTATCTGTCTTGGCATCCAGAAATCCGGTGATGAAGGGGCTAACTTTGGGGTTTTGGCCGTTCGCGTCGGTTTGAACCATCACCACGTCATAGCCATTTTTCTCGGTGCGGTTCCATGATCCCTTGCGGGCGATCAGCATCGCATTTTTGTACTCTGCAGGGAACATGCTCCCGGTGTAGAAGTGCAAGCCCATGGCGGCAGCGTGAGCGCCCATGGTCTGGACCGGAAGGGTCACACCATCGCAGGGGTTGGCTTTTTTGAAGTCCTTGTCCGCGATACCGTTGGCATGGCAGTAGGGAAAGCCAAAGTTCAAACCTACCTTGGTCATGCGGTTGAGCTCGTCTTCAGGCGTGTTGTCGCCCATCCAGTCCCGGCCGTGATCGGTGAACCAGAGCTCCTTGGTGACCGGATGCCAATCAAACCCCTGGGTGTTGCGAATTCCGCGGGCAATCACTTCCATGTTGGAGCCGTCGGCGTCATAGCGGCGCAACTGGGCATATTCCTGAGTGGGCAACTCGCAGATATTGCATGGCGCACCAAAAGGCACATAGAGCTTGTTGTCTGGGCCGAAGCGAATGTATTTCCAGTTGTGATGTTGCTCGGGCGGCAGTTTGAATTTGGCGGTCAGGTCAACTGGCTGCACGTTGGGGTTCTTGTCGATGCCGTCGTAACGCAGCACCTTGTCGATCGCCATGACGTAGAGCGAACCATTGTGGTAGGTCACAGCCGGTTGTGTCAGCTTGTCCACCAGCACGCGGCTGGTGCGCTCCTTGCCGTTGTCGGTGATTTCGTAGACCCGGCCGATGCCGCGTGTTCCGGCATAGATTTTTCCGTTGTCTGCGCGCGCCATGGCGCGTACCCCAGGCGTGCCGTGCGACCAGATTTCAGCTTTAAAGCCCGGTGGCAGTTTCAGATTGTTGAGTGGAATATCCGAGATGGGTGTGGCTGTGAGCTTGCCGGCATGGGGTGCCAGCTTGGAGGTGGCCAGGTCCGCTGGTCGGCCTTGCTGCCATGCCGGCGCTGGCGCGGCCGCTGCCGCGGCTGGCGCAGGGGCGGCGCTGGCGACCACGGCAGGTGGACTCATTTGTGCACAGCCTGTCAGGGCACCGATGGCGATCAGTGAGCCGACAAGGATCGAGTTTTTCAGCATGAATAGTCTCCGTCTAATGCTTTGTCTAGTTCAATTGTTTTCCGGGCGGAATGCCATGCTAACGTCCTGAGAGGGTGTGCCTGAACAGGGTAATCACTGATTCGGTCCAATGTGCACTGGCGATTCGCCGGTTGCCTGCCTGAAAAGTCGAGCTGGCGGCCTAGAGTTGTGCCGCCATGGTCACGGTCAATTTGACTTGCTGCGCAATCGAAGCTGGCACGGGCTGATCGCCTGCCATGACCGATTGAATGTAGGCTGCGGTGCTGAGCGCGTCAGTGGTCTTTGGCAAGTCGGGAAGCGTGGCCAGCGTTCCGCTTTGGGCCTCCTGCAGCATTTGGCGCCGGCCATGGATAAACGATTCCATTTGCGGCATGCGGCGCGCATCGGCCACGCCTTCGCCCTCGGTACCCCGCAGCAGCATGGCATTGGCTTGGATCAGCTCAAAAGTCTGGGCCATAGACACCGCATATTCAGGGTGGGTATAGCTGCTCACCACCAGGCTTTTGCCGCGGCAGGGATTCATGATCTTGACGAGGCTATGGGCCGGGTTGCGCAGCCCGACCGTCCGGCGCACATCGAGCAGGCGCTTCAAGGCCGGGCACAGTAGTTCGGTGGGGACAAAGGCCAGCTCGCCAGACGCTATAGGTTTGATAGCTGACTGTGCAGGAATACCAAGTGCCAGCAGCACTTCTGACGAAAAAACGCGGGTCGATTCAGTGGGCGTGCCATGGATCAGGACCGGCAGGCCTTCGCGCGCCAGCAGCAAGCCTAGCAGTGGCGTTAATACCGGCAACTTGCGGGCGCCGTTGTAGCTTGGCAGAACCACCGTAGGGGTATGGCCAGGATTGGCGGGCAGGGCGTTCAGGCGTTGATGCGTGGCGTCGAGAAAACCAGCCATCTCTTCAGGGGTTTCGCCCTTGATGCGCATCGCCAGGCAGAACGCACCAATTTCCAGGTCGGTCAGACCGCCATCGAGCACTTGGCCCAGCAAGTCCGCCGCCTGTTCGCGCGACAGGGCACGCGCACCATCTTTGCCGCGTCCGATTTCCTTGATGTAGTGACTGATGCCCATGCCGGGATTGTCGGCGAAAGCTTGGGTCCGGTTGCCGTGCGCTCAGGCCACCTGGATGATGGGAATCACGCCGCGCGCTGCACCTGCTTCGGTGACCGGCGCCGCCTGGTCATCAAACGAGCGCACCAGGCGTTTGAGTTCGGGCACGCAGGAGCCGCAGTTGGTGCCGCACTTGAGCGCATCCTGCAGTGACGCGAGGCGCTCGCCATCGGTGCTGAGCGCGCCCGCGCCGCGCTGCGTCAGAGAGATGCCGCTGCGCAGGGTCAGTAGGTGCTGGTCAATCGCCGAGTCGGTGACATTGAAGCAGGTGCAGACCAGCTTGCCACGAGACTGCACCGCTACCGGTGCTTTGGCACCGGGCCGCAGCAGCAGCCGGCCATAGGCCTCGGCCGGGAGCTCGTCCTGCAACAGCGTCTTGATCCACGCCTCGGCGCTGGTGTCGCCAGCCAGCACAAACCCGGCCAGTTCGGCGTGGTCGTCCCGGCGAACCAGGCGTATGGTGCGGCGCTGGCCTTTTTTCTTGTCCGCGTAATGCAGCACGTCGGCGCTGTCGAGGCCCAAAATCTGTTCTATGCTGGCCAGTAATTCGTCGGCTGGTGCCTCGGGCGCTGCAGCCCGAAAAAGCACGCCCTCCCTTTCGCCACGCGCCTGGCCCTCAGTAGCCAGCAACGGTGTGTTGTTGGAAAACGGAACGCAGCTGGTGAAGGGAAACGCCTTCATCATGTGTTTGAGTTGTTCACGTGCGCGCAAACTCTCGCCGACGGGCAACCAGGCCATGGCAAGCAGCGACCAGGGCAGTTCGGCCTTGAGAATTTTCACTGCGGCATGCTTGAGCTCAGGTTGCTTCGATGTCGGGCAGTAGGCCGAGGTGGTCAGCGCATTGACGCCTGCCAGCGCTTGGCCGATGCTGGAGACGCCGCTCAGGTATTCCTCGCCCCAGTGCATGGCGATAAAGGCCTGGCTGGCAGCGACTTCTGGCGAGGCCTGCAGGGGTACCACGATGGATCCGCGCTTGGACGTGACGTGCACCAGGTCACCGTCCTTGAGCAGCCGGCGAGCCATGTCGTGTGCGTTCATCTGAATCGAAG
>JANMBW010000499.1:0-1821 GCA_031360565.1 Polaromonas sp. | reverse complement strand
GCCTGGCTGGCAATCTGATGCTCATCGCCGGTTTCCTGTTTCTGATCATGCGTGGCCTGGCCATTGCCATGGAAGCGCCCACGCTGTTTTCCCGGCTGCTGGCGGGGGCCGTGACCATGATTTTCTTCACCTACGCTTTTGTGAACATGGGTATGGTCAGTGGAATATTGCCGGTGGTGGGCGTGCCGCTGCCGTTTATCAGCTATGGCGGCACGGCCATGGTGACGCTGGGTCTGGCGGTGGGCATGCTAATGTCGATTGCCAAAGCCAAACGACTGGTTCAGTCCTGAGGACGCTTCATTGCGCCAGGCTCGGGTCTTGCATTCGGGCGTGTGAACGGTTACAAACACCTGACTTCGGCGCTTGCCCGCTGTTCGTTTTTTAATCGTCTCAGCCCTTAGGAGAGCCCACATGGCCGGTAAATTTGAACTCAAGAAATCTAAAAACGACAAATACTTCTTTTCACTCTTGGCGAGTAACGGGCAGAAGATTCTGTCCAGCGAAATGTATGAAGCCAAAGCCAGTGCCCTCAACGGCATCGAGTCGGTGAAGACCAACTCCACCAACGACGGCCGCTACGAGCGCCTGGATGGTAAAGACGGCTCTCCCTATTTCACGCTCAAGGCGGGCAATGGTCAGGTCATTGGCAGCAGCCAGATGTACTCCACCGCCTCGGCCCGCGACAACGGCATTGAGTCCTGCAAGGCCAACGCGCCGGGTGCGGCCACCGATGATCAGAGCTGATTGACAAGACCCCGCCGGGCGATGACCGCCTGGCGAGGCCGGCGCAGATTGAAGGCGAACTCCCTACAATCCGGGCATGACTTCACTTCGCTCCGCCCCGGCTTCAATTCTCAACGCTTCCATCGAGTCGTCTTCGGTTCGGCCGACGGCGGCCTCGACATCCGGGCGTCTGGAAATAGCCCGTCAGTTGCTGCTTGAGCCTTTCGGCCTGACCGAGGCCCATCTTGAGCGGGCATTGGGCGAGATCACCTCGCATGGTGCCGACGACGCCGATTTGTATTTCCAGTACACCCGCAGTGAAGGCTGGAGCCTGGAAGAAGGCATCGTCAAAACCGGCTCCTTCAGCATTGACCAGGGTGTCGGGGTGCGCGCCGTGAGCGGTGAAAAAACCGCCTTCGCTTACTCCGACGATATTTCCGAAGCTTCACTGCTCGACGCTGCCCGCACGGTTCGCAGTATTTCGGCTGCCAGCAAGGTCGGCCGGGTCAAGACACCCGCTCGCCGCGTCGCCAGCAGTCGTTCGCTTTACAACGGACTTGACCCGATTGCCACACTGGACAGCACCGCCAAGGTCAAGCTGCTTGAAAAAGTTGAAAAGCTGGCCAAAGCCAAGGACCCCCGCGTGGTGCAGGTCATGGCTGGATTGGCCAGTGAATACGATGTGGTCATGGTCGCTCGCGCAGATGGCACACTGGCCGCTGATGTGCGCCCGCTCGTGCGCTTGAGCGTCACCGTGATCGCCGAAAAAACCGTTGCTGGCAAGGTGCGCCGCGAAATGGGTTCCGGCGGCGGTGGAGGGCGATTTGGCCTGGCTTATTTTGACGATGCGCAGATTGGCCAGTATGTCGATGATGCCGTCAAGGCGGCTTTGACCAACCTCGAAGCGCGGCCGGCTCCGGCTGGTGAAATGACGGTGGTACTGGGTTCCGGTTGGCCGGGCATTTTGCTGCATGAAGCGATTGGCCACGGGCTGGAGGGCGACTTCAACCGCAAGGGATCAAGCGCATTTGCCGGCAAGATCGGCCAGCGTGTGGCCGCCAAAGGGGTCACGGTTCTGGACGATGGCACCATTGCCGA
>JANMBW010000479.1:0-4048 GCA_031360565.1 Polaromonas sp. | reverse complement strand
CCGCCCCGCCCCAGAAACCCAACAACCCAGGCAACCGACTCCAGGCCAACAACGATTTGCTGATCAAAGGCTTGCTGTGCACCTTTATCGGCCTAGGTGTGCTGGTGTCGCCTTACTTCATCACCTCGCCCGGCATGCAGGGCATTGTGGCCAGGTCAACACTGGTCGGCTGGTTCGCGTTGGTGCTGGGTCTGGCTTTTATCGGGCTCTATGCCAAGCGGCGCCTGTCGAAGGCGGGTTAAGACACCGTGGGCCATTTGCTATTATTTAAATAGTTAACAGCGTTCGTATCTAAAGGGCTAGAAGCCTGTTTTACTTCTTTAGAGCAAAGGCGCAGTCTCAAACCTGAGTGACCAGCCCCCTGGGCATGTCCAGCCGCTCTGCCGACAAATACTGCTGTCGGTACTGCTCAAACGGCATGCTGTCCAGCGCTTCGATTTTCTTTTGCTCAGCCACCGATTGCCGGGTGAGCAACTCGAAGTGCGCTTGCTGCTCGGCTGAAAACGGCATACTCAACATCGCAGTCTGGGTCTTCAAAGATTGCGCCCGAACAAAATTGACAAACGAGTTGTCATGACTGGTCGCCATGGCGGCCAGCACACGGGCCGAGGGAAGCGTCTGCGGATGGAGCAGGGACGCACTGGCCGCAGCAAGCGCATCCTGATGGTTTTGGCCGCCGTGGACGGCGTCCAGCGTGGCTGCAATCGGTTTGCATTTTTCAATGATCTCTGCGCCCCACTGCGTCAATTCGACCTCGCGCCCCTCACGCTCCAGCAACATGCCTGGCTCGCGGCCACGTGCGGCCGTGCGGTGCTGGTTGCGGGCCAGTGCGGCAATTTCTTCAGGGCTGTCCGGCGGGCTGCTTGAGAGCAGGCAGTGCAGCAGAAACACATCCAGAAAACGCATGGTCTGGGCGCTGATGCCGACAGGCTCGAAAGGGTCCAGATCCATCAGCCGCACCTCGATGTATTCCACCCCGCGCTCACGCAGCGCATGCAAGGGACGCTCGCCCGGAAAGATCACCCGCTTGGGGCGAATCGTGCCGTAGAACTCATTTTCAATTTGCAGCAGCGTGCAGCCGAGCTGGTTGTAGTCGCCGCCCGGATTCTGAATACCTACCTTCTCATAGGCCGGGTAGGCGCGCGTCAGCGCATCTTGCAGCGACGCGCCATAGCCATCCAGACTGTTGTAGCTGACCGCCAGCGACGCCTGAGCATCACTTTGATAGCCCAGGCGGCCCATGCGCAGCGAGGTGCCATGCGGCATGTACATGGTGCTTTTGGCAAGCTTTTGTAACTCATGCTCACGCCCCGCGACAAAGCTCGAGCACACCGCCGGTGATGCGCCAAAGAGATAAAGCAGCAAAAAGGCCTGGCGGCGAAAATTGCGTATCAGGCCGAAATACTGCTCGTTGCTCACCTCGGGAAAAGACCAGTTGTAGTGAATGCCCGAAATGGTCTGCATGCGCCGGCCATAACGGTGGGACAGGCCCATGCGATAGACGCTTTTGGCCCGCCCGACGTTGGACGACCCAAAGCGCGCCACGGGAATCGTTTCATCGGTAGGCAAATCGCAGGGCATGCTCGATACCCACAACATTTCGTCGCCGATGGCTTGCAGGGCCCGGTAGGTGAACTGATGGATTTGGGTCAGTTCTTGCAGCGCGGCATCCACCGTGTTGTGAACGCCTGTGACCAGTTCGACTTGCGATTCGCTGAAATCAGTGGTGATAGCAGGATGCGTCAGGGGCGAACCCAGCGCAGCCGGATGCGGAGTCAGCGCTAGGCCACCACCTGGTAACGCTCGCAGACTTTCTTTTTCAATGCCGCATCGCATACCTTTGATTCTGGCTGGCGTGAGTGCGGCAAGGCCGCTCCCAGCGGAGTCGTGCCGGGTGTCGTGCGGCGGTCGCTGCAACGGCGTGGCACCGGGCGCCTGCAAGTGATTCATGGTGTCCTTCCCTCGGATTTCTATTTGTGCTGGCGCAGAGCCAGATGCTCGTCCGATGATGCCATGGCAGTGCAAAATGGGGGCCGCCGGGCGGAGTAAGCCACAATCATGGCTTGACTTGGCAGCAGGCCTCACGCAGGATAATACCTTTGTATGCATGTCAATCGGCGGACATTGTGCGTTGCGGCACATTGCCCCGGTTACCCAGCCACTCCAGCATTCAGGAAATCGAGATGAAAGCCTTGTTGAAGAGATTGTTTGGCGGACCGAGGGCTAGGGCACCTAACAGCCAGTCGCCTTCCAGCATGCTGCCCGGCGCAGAGGACTTTCCAAACACCATCGAAGACGGCTCGGAGAACGCTACGCGGCGGCAACTGGTTCAAGTGTTGCTGCGCGATGTCATGCGGCGCAATGGCATACCCCCCGGCTGGATTGAATGCACCATGCTGCTGGTGTCCAGCCGCAGCCGGGGGCACGGCATGTACGTGCGTCTGGTGATGCGGCACTGGGACGAGCGGCTGATGAACTACGCTTTTGCGTTCCAGCAAACCCTGCTGAAAGAAATCGAGCGATTTGAGCCTCAGGCTTCGACCTGGCTGCATGGCATGTCGTGGCAGCTCGAAGTTGCAGACAGCTGCCCCTACCTGACCATGCCCGATCGGAATAGCTGGAAGGGTGGCACTGCAGTGCCCGCCATGGCCGCTGTGGCGCCCGCCGCGCTGCCGTCCAGTCCGGTTGCGGTGGACGTGCAGCCGAAAAAGCCGGTTCGCGCAAACGACCCGACAGCGGATCTGGAGCGCCTGTTTGCCATACGCGACCGGGAACTGAGCAAGCAGGCAGAAGATGGGTTGCGCCCGGTCGGCTACGAACAAACCCAGCCATCGTCGCTGTAGCAGCCTGCGAATCTGTCAGGCAAGGACCTTGAGCAGCCTGTTCTGAAAATCCGTGATTTCCTCGGGGCAAACCGAATGCTCCATAGCGTAATCGTGCCAGTCCACCGGATAGCCCAGCGCCTTCAAGGCATCGCGTGAAGCCATGGCCCGCTGGATCGGGATCACACCATCACGGGTGCCATGGGCCAGAAACACAGGGGTACCGTGGCCGGCCAGACTGCGTTCCGCAGCAGTTTTGTCCATCAGGGGAAGGTAACCGGACAGTCCCACAATGCCGGCCAAACGCTCGGCATGGCGCAGCCCGACCATCAGCGCCATCGCGCAACCCTGTGAAAAACCGGCGACTACGATCCGGTGGGCAGGCATGCCGCGCGCTTTTTCTTGCGCCAGCAGGCTCTCGATGGCCGCGCACGACTGGCGCAATCCGCCTTCGTCCTCACGCTTGACCAGATCAGCGCCCAGAATGTCATACCAGGCCGGCATCACGTAGCCGCCGTTGATGGTCACCGGCATCACTGGCGCACTCGGAAACAGAAATCGCACCGGGCCCACACTGGACAGGTCAAGCTGCTGGGCAATCGGCAAAAAATCACGGCCATCGGCACCCAGACCGTGCATGATCAATACCGTGGCGACCGGGCGGTCACCAGCTTTCCCGGTTTGGGCTTGTAAAACGTCTAAAGACATGCGGCTATCCAAAAGAGAGGGTCAAGGAAGAGGAACTAGGGCACGAAGATGCCGGGAGGTGGGGCGGGCTGCATCCATCAGCCCGCCAGACGCGTAGTTGTAGCACAGCCCTGCTGGGCAAAAAAAGACCTGCTGCTCTAGCATCAGGTCTTCATCGGCCCAGTTTGCAAAAACCATCTCCCAGCACCCTCCAGGAAACCAGCGTTATGCCAAGCCAATCGCCTCTGATGTCCATGCAATCCCTGTTCCCCGCTGCGTTGGGGAGACTTTCTGGCGTAATTCGGGCGCGGTTTAACCGGGCCGCCGCATGGGTAATGCTGGTCATGCTGCAGGCTGTCGCGGCATCAACCCACGCGGGGTCGTTGACTGCCACAGACGAAAAAAATGTGCAGGCTGTGGTCCAGGCGCAATTGCGGGCCTTTGCCAAGGACGATGCCGTCAAAGCTTTTTCCTATGCGGCAGTCAACGACCCCGCGTGGGTTGATGCCGCGACAGCCTGCAGCATGACCAGCACTACC
>JANMBW010000475.1:0-2892 GCA_031360565.1 Polaromonas sp. | reverse complement strand
CAACAACATCAAGGCAGACTAGTGTGGCCCCCACGGTCATTCACTTCGTTTAATTCCCTGCCCCCCGAGGGGGCCGCTGCGCCTGCGGCCCGGCGAAGCCGGTTCCGCGGCCCCAGCTGGTTCTAAGGGTTATAGGGGTCTTACCCCGTTAAGCCATGTGGCTTGGCAATGTGGACTCTGAACCCAAAAACCCAGCCGGTCCCGCGGCCCTAATGGGTAGCATAGGGTTTACGGGGTAGCTCGCTGTGTGAACATTTCTATTCCGGCGATACGCCGAGTGCCACCAAAAAGCGCGCCACCATGTTGTAGGTGGCGATGGCGCTGGTGAGCTCGACGATCTGCGTCGTGTCGAAATGCTGCTTGAGCGCGGCAAACACGGCGTCGTCGACCTTGACATCCAGCGTCATCTGCGCAGCATACTGAATTACTATCTTTTCAATAGCACCTAGCGCAGAGCTGGTCGGCGCTGCGCGCGGATTTTCTTTTAAAGTCGCGTGCAGAGCATCGAGTTCGGCCTGGCTTCCGCCGGCGGCCAGAAAGTCGGGCGCATGGTGGTGGTACTCGTATTGGGCACCGGTCAGCAAGGCCACCGTGCAAATGCCTAGCTCGCGCTGCTTGCGGCTGGTCGGCAAGCCGGTGCGCACCGCGCCCAGGTAAACATTCCAGGCGCGCGCCAGCGGTTCGCTCCACAGCAAAGCCTTGTCCAGGTTAATCAGGGTGCCGCCGCGCCGCTTCAAAATGGCGTCAACCAGGTCCTGCGGTTGTGCTTTGAGTTCTTGGGTCCAGTCGGGTATGCGCATGGTGGTGATGGGTCTGGTTAATAAGGATTCAAGGGTACAGTGAATTCAGGCGGGATAATGCCACGATGCGAATCCGCTTTACAAAAATGCAGGGTGCGGGCAATGACTTTGTGGTGCTCGATGAGACGCGCACACCGCTGCACCTGAGCACCGCACACTACCGTTTTCTGGCGGATCGCCACTTTGGCGTGGGCGCCGACCAGATCCTCTCGGTGCGGCCTTCCCCGGGCCCAGGCATTGACTTTGAATATGTGATTCACAACGCCGATGGGGGAGAAGTCGAGCAATGCGGCAATGGTGCGCGCTGCTTCGTGCGCTTTGTGCGCGAGCGCGGCCTGACCAGCAAGGACGCGGTTAGGGTCAAAACTCTTGGCGGTGTCATTGAGCCGCGCATGCTGGAAGATGGCCGGGTCAGGGTGGACATGGGTGCGCCGGTTTTTGACCTGGCCCGCGTACCCTTTGATGCTGTCGGGCTCACGCCCGTAACCATCAAAGACTGGGAAAAATGGCCTCTAGCCCAGGCATCTGCTCGTCAGACAGCTCCTGTATTCATAGCGGTTCTGTCCATGGGCAACCCGCATGCGGTGCAGCGGGTGGACGATGTGGACGCCGCACCGGTGGCAGAAGCCGGGCCGCTGATTGAAAACCATCCGCGCTTTGCACGCCGGGTCAATGCCGGCTTCATGCAGGTGGTGTCGCGTGGCCAGATCCGCTTGCGGGTCTACGAACGCGGCGCAGGGGAGACGCTGGCTTGCGGCACCGGCGCCTGCGCAGCAGTGGTGGCAGGCATCCGCCTCGGCTTGCTCGACACCCAGGTGGCAGTGCAGACCCGGGGCGGCCTGCTGACGATTGAATGGCCGGGCGACCTGGCGGCACCTGTCATGATGACCGGACCAGCCACGACGGTGTTCGAATCCGAAATCGACATTCCGGACCATCTTTAAAAGCCCGTCATTTCCCTACAATGCCGACATGAATCCCATCGACCCGCCCATCACCGAAGACGACATCGCCAACTTCTTGGCCAATACGCCGGATTTTTTTGAGCGCCACGCGGAGCTACTTGCGACGGTGCAGCTCTCCAGCGGCCACGGCAGCCGGGCGGTCAGTCTGCAGGAGCGGCAAGCCGGCTTGTTGCGCGACAAGATCAAGGGGCTGGAAGCCAAGGTGGTCGAGATGATTCGCCATGGGCAGGAGAACGTCGGTATTGCCGACAAGTTGCAGCGCTGCACCCGCAACCTGCTGCTGACCGCGCATGCCCGCGATTTGCCTGAGACCATCGTCAACGAGCTTAAAACGCAGTTCGCTGTTCCGCAAGCGGCGATCAAGCTCTGGCACTTCAATGGCATTTTTTCAGGTGAAGATTTTTGTACTGGAGTCAGTGACGATGTGCAAGCGTTTGCGTCTTCACTGACGGTGCCTTACTGCGGCCTCAATTCGGGTTTCGAGGCGGCCTCGTGGTTGCCAGAACCGACGCAGGCGGCGTCGCTGGCGATGATTCCCCTGCGCAATGATCAGAGCCAGCAAGCTTTTGGCTTGTTGGTTCTGGCATCGCCCGATCCAGAGCGTTTTCAGAGCGACATGGGGACTGAGTTTCTGAGCCAAATTGGCGACCTGGCCAGTGCTGCGCTGACGCGATTGTTGCCCCTGGCGTTTTCCGAATAGGGCATGACCGGTCCTGCCCCGCTGCCGCTCACAGCGCCTGATGCGCTGTCGGGGCCATCCAGCGAGGAATTCGGCGAGGGATTCAACGAGCCGCTGGTTGAGCGCTATCTGGAACATGTGCGGGTTGAAAAGCGGCTGGCGGCGCGGACGGTAGAGCTTTACCACCAGGATCTGCAGAAACTCCAGCGACACGCGGTCGAGGCGGGTGTTTCTCTGACGGCGGTGCAAGCTGTCCACATGCGTCGCTGGGTGGCGCAGATGCACAGCTCCGGCCGCAGCGCGCGCGGCATTGCGCTGATCTTGTCCGGCTGGCGTGGTTTTTACAGCTGGCTGGGACGCGAGGGCCTGGTGGCCAGCCATCCGGTGCAGGGCGTTCGGGCGCCCAAAGCTGCCAAGCCATTGCCCAAAGCACTGGGGGTTGACGAGG
>JANMBW010000439.1:0-5109 GCA_031360565.1 Polaromonas sp. | reverse complement strand
AGCCTGCCTGGCCGTCGACCAGATTGACCGCGGCATCACCGGCACGATGTATGAATTTCCAACCACCACACACCGGATGATCGGCAGCCGTAATTTTCTCACCCTTCAACCGGATGCACCCGACGCGCCGGGCGGCGCCGGAGGCTCAGGCCGCTACTGGGCGAACTGGTGGGCCGAAGGCGAGCCGCATCCGTATACGAAGGTGATTCATGGGGTGGGTTGAGTCGTTGTTCCGTCTCATGACGCGCTTGCACACTCGGACCACAGAAGGAAAATACTATGGTGCCTCAAACCTCCAAACTCACGGTTAAACACCAGTTCACCGTCCCGACCAGCGTGCGCAAGGTGCTTCAGTTGCAAGCCGGTGACATGGTGAGTTTTGAGATTGAAGGCAACGAAGTTCGCATGCATCGCGCTACGCCACCAGATGCGGAGTCATCGCAAGCCCTTGAAGGAACGCTCGGCGAATGGTCGAGTGAACAAGACGATCAAGCCTTCAAGACTTTGTGATGGCGAGCCGGTTGATGCGGCCCGTCCACGTGCAGGTGCTTGCCGACCACTAAAGCCAGCGACTGCAAATTCCCCGCGCTTGCATCAAACGATCTTGACACTCAACTCCGGCAAGCCGTCAATGTGGCACTCAATCACGTCGCCCTTGACCACAGGTCCGACGTTTTCGGGTGTGCCCGAGTAAATGATGTCGCCCGGAAACAGCTCAAAGGCTTCGGACAGCTTCGATATCTGTTCGGCCACCGACCAGATCATGTGGTTCAGGGTCGCCTGCTGCTTGATCTGGCCATTGACCTTGAGCCAGATCGCGCCCTTGGTGTAGTGGCCGGTCTGTGCGACCTTGTGAATCGGACCAATGGGCGCGGACTGGTCGAAACTTTTACCAATTTCCCAGGGCTTTTTCTGGTCGCCCATGCCGCGCTGCAAATCACGCCGCGTCATGTCCAGGCCCAGTGCGTAGCCGTAAACCAGGTCCAGCGCCTGGTTCATCGGAATGTTACGACCGCCTTTTGACAGAGCCGCCACCAGTTCGACTTCGTAGTGGTAGTTTTTAGTCAGCGTCGGGTAGGCATGGTCGGCCACTTTGCCAGGCGGCACATTCTGGATGGCGTCGGTCGGCTTTTGAAAAAAGAACGGTGGCTCTCGGGTCGGGTCCGACCCCATTTCAATCGCATGGGCGGCGTAGTTGCGGCCTATGCAGTAGATACGCCGCACCGGAAACATCTCGCTGCTGCCCGCGATCGGCACGTAGGTGTCTGGCACACTGAATGGCGTAGCAGGCGCGTTGGCAGCAGTGCCAGGCGTGGCGCAGCCGATCACGGCGCCCGCTGTCATCAGCGCGCCGGATTGTAGAAGTCCCCGTTTGGATGGATCGGTCGGTGCGCGCATGCTTGTCTCCTGTTGTGAGGCAGTCAGTGGATGGCAGCCTGAATGCTGCTGACTGGCGAAGTGTGGATGGACGGTAGATGGACTATAGATGCCTGACAGCGATGGCGCCAGGGGTGCCTACGAACATGGTTCAATCGGACAGATCGCCAGGCAGCACGGCGGGCCCATTGATGGCTTTTTCTTAACAACCAGATTCGGGAGGCAAGAACATGGTTTCACTTCGGTTACCGTTATTTCACCGGCTGCTCTTCGTCGGTTTGGTCGTCCTATCTGGTTGCGGTACCGTGCCGGACGGTTCCAGCAAACCCCAGGTACCAGACCGCAGCGCGGCCGACTCCTCGCAACTGCTGCGTTTTGATGCCGGTCAGCTTGAGTTGCAGGCACAAGGCGGGCTGTGCCGGCTGCGCTGGCGCGGCGAACTGCAGTCCGATGCCGTGCAATCGCTCGGTGAAGCGCTGCGGGCCATGGAATCCCGATCCTGCCAGCGCAAGACGCTGGCGCTGGATCTGCAAGGCGGTGATATCGGGCCAGCAGCCACGTTGGGCGCTATGCTGAAAAACCGGCAATTCGATACCGAACTTCTCGCCAACAGCCACTGCCACACACCCTGCATGATGGTATTTGCTGCGGGCCGCCAGCGACAGGTGCCAGACCCCAGCCAGCCAGCGCGCCTGCTGCTGACGCAACCGCGTCCGGACCAGGACTTTGGCCAGACCACCTGCGCAACCGAACTGAGCCTGGGCCAGCAGTTGCTGCTGACGCGTTATTTGCGCGCCATGCTGCCCCTGTCGACCGCGACCGCGCTGTACCAAAAAATTGGTCAGGCCACCTGCCGCAGCCACGAGACGCTGGGTGCTACCGACGCCCTGGCACTAGGCCTGGCCACCGGCACCCTCGCGCCGGCGCTGCGCTGAGCTGAACTGGCGCCAAAGCGTCAGGTTAATGGGCCTGGTCCCAGTTCGGGCCGATGCCAATTTCGGCCAGCAAGGGCACCTTGAGCTCGACCACACCGGCCATTAGGCGCGGGATCTCGAGCCTGACCCATTCGACTTCCGCCTCGGGCACTTCAAACACCAGCTCGTCATGCACCTGCATGATCATTTTGGTGGCGCGTCCCTGCGCGTCAAGCACTTGCTGAACCTTGTTCATGCTGAGTTTGATGAGATCGGCAGCGGTGCCCTGCATGGGTGCATTGATGGCGGCGCGCTCGGCACCGCCGCGCCGTGGGCCATTGGGTGAATTGATCTCGGGCAGGTACAGGCGGCGGCCAAAAACGGTCTCAACATAGCCCTTGCTTTTGGCCGACAAGCGGGTTTGATCCATGTAGTTTTTAACACCGGGGTAGCGCTGAAAATACTTGTCTATGTAGGCCGCCGCTGCCCGGGTCTCAATCCCCAGGTTGCGCGCCAGACCAAAGCTGCTCATGCCGTAAATCAGCCCGAAGTTGATGACCTTGGCGTAGCGCCGCTGCTCGCTGCTGACCTGATCCAGCGCCACGCCAAACACCTCGGCAGCGGTGGCGCGGTGCACATCCAGGCCATCGGTGAAGGCGCGCAACAGCGCCGCGTCCTCGCTGATATGGGCCATGATGCGCAGCTCGATCTGGGAGTAATCCGCGCTGGCAATAACGCTGCCAGCAGGCGCCACAAAGGCTTCGCGCACGCGCCGTCCCTCGGCAGTCTTCACTGGAATGTTCTGCAAGTTCGGATCGTTGCTACTCAGGCGACCCGTGACGGCCACAGCCTGCGCATAGTGGGTGTGCACCCTGCCGGTTCGGGGGAGCGCCAATTGGGCCAGCTTGTCGGTATAAGTGCCCTTGAGTTTGGACAGCCCCCGATGCTCCAGGATCTTGGCGGGCAGCGGGTAATCTTCTGCCAGTTTCTCCAGCACTTCCTCGTCAGTAGAAGGCGCGCCACTGGGCGTTTTCTTGACCACCGGCAGGCCCAGCTTGGTAAAAAATATTTCGCCAATCTGCTTCGGTGAGCCGAGGTTAAACGGCTGGCCTGCCAGCTCATGGGCTTCGGTTTCGAGCTGCACAATGCGCAGGCCCAATTCGCCGCTCTGTCCGGCCAGGATGGGCGCGTCAATCAACACACCATTGCGCTCTATCCGGTAAAGCGATTCGCTGCTCTGGATTTCGAGTTCGTAGATAAAGCGCAATTTTTCATGCGCCAGCAGCTGCGGCCACAGCATTCTGTGAACATCCAGCGTCTGGTCCGAATCCTCGCACGAGTACTCGGCTGCCCGGGCAATGTCCACCTGGTTGAACTTGATCTGCGAGGCCCCTTTGCCGCACAGGTCCTCATAGGCAATGCCACTGCGACCCAGATGCCGTTCGGCCAGGCTGGCCAGACCATGCGGTTTGTGGACTTCCAGCACATAGCTTTGCAGCATGGTGTCGTGGGCATAGCCGCGCACCTCGATGCCGTGGTTGGCAAACACATGGCGGTCGTATTTGATGTGCTGGCCCAGCTTGAACCGGCTCGCATCTTCCAGCCAGGGTTTGAGCTTTGCCAGCACCTCATCGCGCGGCAGTTGCACCGGCGCGTCGGGGTAGTCATGGGTCAACGGAATGTAGGCGGCCTCTCCCGGCGTCACGCTAAAGCTGATGCCCACAATCTCGGCCCGCATCTCGTCGAGCGAGGTGGTTTCGGTGTCCAGCGCGACCAGATCGGCCGCCATCAGCTTTGCCCACCAGGCGTCAAATGCCTCCCAGCTCAGGATGGTGTCGTACACCACGGAGACGGCTGGCCGGACAGCAAGGGGCGCCGAGGCATCGGATTCGTCAAACAGGCCGGGTTCGGCGGGTTGTGCGGACCGTTCGGGCTGAGCGGCCAAGCCCGAAGGCTCAGAGCGCACAGTCTGGCTGTCCAGCGATCGGGCCAGTCCCTTGAAACCAAATTTCTCATAAAAAACAGCCAGGGCCAGCGTTTTCTGTTCGGTCATAGCTATGGATTCCATAGCAGGCAAGCCGCTGATATAGCTGCCGAGCTCACAGTCCTTCTTGATGGTCAGCAACGCCCGCCCTTGCGGCAGCCAGTCAAGCGATTGACGCAGGTTGTCACCGACCACGCCTTTGATTTCATCGGCACGCGCCACCAGCGCATCGAGCGAACCGTATTCCAGCAGCCATTTCACCGCCGTTTTGGGGCCGACCTTGGGCACGCCCGGCACGTTGTCGACCGCGTCGCCCACCAGGGTCTGATAGTCCACCATCAATCGCGGCGGCACGCCAAATTCTGCTTCAACCCCGGCCAGATCACGCCGACGATCGTTCATGGTGTCAATCACCGTGATGTGCTCGTCCACCAGCTGGCTCAGGTCTTTGTCGCCACTGGAGATCACCACCTCTATGCCCTGCCGGGACGCCATGCAGGCCAGCGTGCCAATCACATCGTCGGCCTCGACGCCCGGAACATTCAGCACGGGCCAGCCGAGCAGGCCAACCACCTCATGCACCGGCTCGATCTGGCTGCGCAGGTCGTCGGGCATCGGCGAGCGCTGGGCCTTGTAGGCCGGGTACAGGGCATCGCGAAAAGTCGGGCCCTTGGCGTCGAACACACAGGCTGCGTAGTCGGCGCGCACATCCTTGCGCAGCTTTTGCATCATGTTGACCATGCCGCGTATGGCGCCGGTGGCCGGACTGGTGGGGTCCGCCGGGTTGGCGCGCAGGTCGGGCATGGCGTGGAAGGCGCGGTAAAGGTAGCTGGA
>JANMBW010000296.1:0-2460 GCA_031360565.1 Polaromonas sp. | reverse complement strand
TCGGTCAGAACGTCCTGGAAGTCCATGCGCACGTAGCTGGGAAGCAAAAAGCGGTCATGCAGTTCGGTTCCCCAGCGCGTCACACGGCCGTGATAGGGCTTGTTCCAGAACCGTGCCACCAGTGCACGCAGCAGCAATTGCTGGGCAATGCTCATGCGGGCATGCGGCGGCATCTCGAAGGCGCGCAGCTCAAGCAGACCGAGGCGTCCGGTTGACGAGTCGGGCGAGTAGAGTTTGTCGATGCAAAACTCGCTGCGGTGGGTGTTGCCGGTCACATCGACCAAAATATTCCGCAGGGTGCGGTCAACAATCCACGGCGGCATGTCGCGCCCGTATTTTTCTCGGTTGGCAGCGATTTCGCGCATGGCGATCTCCAGCTCATAAAGCTGGTCGTTGCGCGCTTCATCGACCCGCGGGGCCTGACTGGTCGGGCCAATAAACATACCTGAGAACAAATAGCTCAGCGACGGATGGTTGTGCCAGTAGGCAATCAGGCTGGTCAGCACTTCAGGCTTGCGCAGGAACGGGCTGTCGGCAGGCGTTGCGCCGCCGAGTACAAAGTGGTTGCCGCCGCCGGTGCCGGTGTGACGGCCATCGGTCATGAACTTTTCGGCCGACAAGCGCGTTTTGTGTGCGATGTCATATAAAAACTCGGTGTGGGCCACCAGTTCTCCCCAGTTGTAAGCCGGGTGGATGTTGACTTCAATCACGCCAGGGTCAGGCGTGACAGCCAGCATTTTCAGGCGCGGATCGCGTGGCGGGGGGTAGCCCTCCAGCACGATTTTCACATCCAGGCTTTGGGCAGTCGCTTCCACCGCTGCGAGCAAATCGAGGTAGTCTTCAAGCCGCTCCATCGGCGGCATGAAGATGTAAAGCGCGCCCCGCTCGGCCTGGCCCATATGGGTCTTGCCAGCGGCTTTGGCATCGGCTTCTTTGCTGGCCTTGGGTCCGTTGGCCCGTTGCGGGTCTCTGACCTCCACGCACAGCGCGGTACGCGTGAGCCAGGCGGCAGACTCGAACGCATTCGGTATCCGGTTATCCGGCTCGGTGGTCTGCGAAAGAGCAGGGGGGTTGCCGGTGGGCGACTGCATGACGCGTCGCGCAGCGTAGCGTGCAGGGATGCCTCGGGTGTGGCTGGCCAGGTACTGCTCGACGCGTTGTGCTGAATCGCGGGCAGCGGCCAGGGGCGTGGTGCCCGCTGGCGCGCTGTAGCGACCAGCCAGTGCTGCAGTGGAAGGCAATTCGTCCCGGGGTGCAAACGGGTCGGACTCGATCATGTATGGGTAATCGGTTTTGGACACCCAGGGCACCGAGTCCAGGGGCAGGCGATAGCCCATAGGTGAATCGCCCGGCATCAGGTACATCCGCTCATCGCGGAAAAACCAGGGGCCGGTCGTCCATGACGGTCCAGCCAGTGGCTTGGTAGACCCTGGGATGCTTTCGTGCGCCTTGAGCGGCAACACATAACCCACAACCGAATCAAGCCCCTGCATGAAAACGCGCCGAAGGCGCTCGCGCTCCATCGCGTCATCCAGTTTGGAATCAAACGGATCGACATTGACCGGCAGGCGCCGTTCGCGCCATAGGTAATACCAGACATCTTCAAAACCGGGGGTGATGAAGTCGGGTGACAGGCCGAGCTTGTCAGCCAGGGTGGCGGTGAATCGCGCGGCGTCTGTTGCGGTGTAGTGGCAGGGCTCGCTTTCGTTGGCAAACAGCGCGGGATTTTTCCAGACCGGCTGGCCGTCCTTGCGCCAGAAAATGCTCAGGGCCCAGCGCGGTAGCTGTTCGCCCGGATACCACTTGCCCTGACCAAAGTGCAGAAAACCGCCCTGGCCATATTGGGCGCGCAGTTTTTGCACCAGCTCTGTGGCGTAGCCCCGTTTGGTGGGGCCCAGCGCATCAATGTTCCACTCGGCGGCGTCGCGGTCATGGGTGGCGACAAAAGTGGGTTCGCCACCCATGGTCAGTCGCACATCACCCCGCACGAGGTCGCGGTCGACCGCTTCACCCAGGGCCAGCACTTTGGCCCACTGGTCCTCGGAGTAGGGCAGGGTGACGCGAGGCGATTCGAGGATGCGCTGCACACCCATGTGGTGGGCAAATTCGACTTCAGACTCGTCTACACCGCCTTCAATTGGTGCAGCGCTAGACGGTTCAGGTGTACAGGCCAGCGGAATATGACCTTCGCCCGCCATCAGACCGGAAGTGGGGTCAAGACCGACCCAGCCTGCGCCAGGCAAAAACACCTCGCACCACGCGTGCAGGTCGGTGAAATCGACTTCGGTGCCACTCGGGCCGTCAAGCGATTTGACATCTGCCTTGAGCTGGATCAGGTAGCCCGACACAAATCGCGCTGCAAGTCCCAAGTGACGCAGCAACTGGACCAGCAGCCAGCCGGTGTCGCGGCAGGAGCCCACCGCCAGCTCGAGGGTTTCTTCTGGCGTCTGGACGCCGGGC